>JBOFCH010000477.1:0-2712 GCA_051645985.1 Plesiomonas sp.
ATGGCTGTGAAAATCGGGTGTGGCTCGGAATGGAGTGTCTGCCAGACGGTCAGTTGCACTTTTATGCCGACAGTGAGGGACGTATCGTCAAAGGCTTGCTGGCGGTGATCCTCACTCGCATTGAAGGCTTATCCGCCGATGCAGTGTTGGCTACCGATCTACCAGCAGCACTGGCTAGCCTTGGCATTACCGATCAGCTGTCCAGCTCTCGGGCACAAGGCATTGAAGCCATCAGCCAGCGGATCGGCGAGCTGGCGCATACCGCGAAAAGCGCGGCGCAATAAACTGTCGTGACCTAAACCGAGCGGTTGTTGCAACGAGTGTTGTGACGTGTATTGCAGGTGATTACTAACGCGCCCGCGTCCGCATCATGGGGCAACATCAAAAACGGCAGAGCCAACCAACTCGAGCACTGCCGTTTTACACGACGCATGCGACCTCATGCGTTTTACTCTTTGTTTTTTACTCTTTGTTATTGTTACGCTCGTCTTTCGCGCTACCCGGTACCGGATAAAATCCACTGAGTGGCGACATCTTCATCATCTGCTGTGACATCTGTGACCAGAATTGCATCTGCAAATTTTGCCACAGCGCTTGATGGTTTTGCGTCAGCTCTGCCAGCTCCTGCGGCGTCAGATCTAACTCTACTCGTAACTTCATCTCTGCATCCCTTCTTTTAACACTGACTGATCCTAAGCCTTCCCTTTGAGTCTACCCTAAGTAGAGAGGATTTCCCTGCGCATTACCGCACTTATCATCACGCTCTCACAACATCGCGTACTCATCTAACGTGCGCTACGCTTTTGCTTTAGCCAGCAGGCGTTGGATCACTCGAGAGACGGCGATAAACCCAAAGCTGGCGGTCACCATCGTGGCTGCGCCAAAACCGGAA
This sequence comes from Plesiomonas sp., assembly GCA_051645985.1. Classification (GTDB taxonomy): domain Bacteria; phylum Pseudomonadota; class Gammaproteobacteria; order Enterobacterales; family CAMTGL01; genus Plesiomonas. The sequence goes on from JBOFCH010000477.1 coordinate 893, forward strand.
GCACAATCCATACGCTTAGGGCCTTCGGCGGTCTGCTTAACATGACAGGCGCTGCCGTCTGCCTGTGGGTAAATCAGATGCTCAGAGGAGAACACGCAATCAATCCCAAACTTACGTTTGGGATTTTTGCTGAAGTTATATTCTTGGCGCAAAATCCCACGCACTTTGGCGGCCAACGGATCTTGAATCGTCTTCGTCAGATCGGCGACTTGGATCTGGGTCGGATCGATCTGACCGCCCGCACCGCCCACCATAATGACCGGGATCTTGTTGCGTTTACAGTACGCCAACATGGCCGCTTTTGGCCGCACACTGTCGATAGCATCAATCACATAGTCATAACCGCGGCTGAGATACTCGGCTTGATTATCTGGCGTGATAAAATCATCAATCAGCTGCACCGCACAATCAGGATTAATCGCCCGAACGCGTTCGGCCATCACCTCAATTTTCGGCCGCCCAACCGTCCCGCTCATGGCATGGATCTGACGGTTGATATTGGTGACACACACATCATCCATATCAATCAAGGTGATCGCGCCGACTCCAGTTCGTGCCAGCGCTTCCGCCGCCCATGAGCCAACCCCACCAATGCCCACGACACAGACATGCGCCGCACGCAAGATCTCCAGTTCGCTGCGCCCATACAGACGGGCAGTACCGCCAAAGCGTTGTTGATACTCCGCAGATGCGGTCTGCTGCTTCGACATCTCAGCTCCTCGCTTGAATTAATGCTTGTTCACGACTCGGTTTATAACCGCCCGTCGGCAGGGGATTTCAGTACCCACACCCGGCCAAAATGCTGATAGAAACCGGCCTCTTTCCCGGCATCATCACCGACACCGTGATAAATATCAAAATGGTTGCCTTTAACGGCGCCGCCCACATCCAGCGCCAGCATCAAACGCATTTCATGTTTACCGCTAAAACGCCCTTGCCCATCCAACAAAGGCACTTCGGCCAGTAATACGCTGCCCGGCGGAATTAGACTCTTGTCACCGGCCACCGAGGCCTTAGCCACCAGAGGAATACCACTGGCCCCCACCACTGGCGCTGCCGCACGCGGCTCGAAGTAAACATACGACTGGTTTTGCTCAAACAGTGCCTGTACCTGCTGCGGAGTATGGCTATTGGCCCACTTGCGGATCGCATCCAGTGACATCTGCTCACGTGGGACTTCGCCGTTATCAATCAACACCCGCCCAATACTGGTATAGGCATACCCGTTTTTCCCGGCATAACCGAAATAGGCTAGAGGCTCGCCATTACCAAAATCCACATAACCACTGCCCTGCACTTCCATCATGAAGTTATCGAGCATGGAGGCACTGTAAGCCAACTCCAGCCCTTTACCGGCTAAAGCGCCGTTATAAATCTCGGCGCGGGTAAAGCGAGCATTGCCCTTTGGCAGTGCATATAAAGGATAACGGTATACCGCATCCGGCTGATGCCGTGCCTGCAAGACGGGCGTGTAATAGCCGGTAAACAGCACGTTCCCCTGACTGTCACCCCCAGCCATCAGATAAGGTTGCAAACCAAACTGCGCCAACTTACGTGGATCCGCCCCCGCATCCAACCAGCGATAGATATCGGCATAGGTATGTTGCTGGCGAAAATGCAGTGACGGTGAACCAAATTTCACGTTTTCGACCTGCTGGGAAAACTCATTCTGGTTTTGCGGCAACAGACCACTGTTCACGTGCGCCACAGGCTTGAGTGGTTGGGTTATTTCGCCGTCTTTATATTGTTGCCCACGATCGGTCGGCGGCGCTTTCGGCGCACAGCCAGACAATGCTAACAGCAATAACAGCAGCAAGCCC
>JBOFCH010000478.1:0-3008 GCA_051645985.1 Plesiomonas sp.
TGGCGTAGCAAGAGCGGGAATTGTTTTGCCGGTTGTGGACGCCCAATCAGCGCCCCCCATAACATCAGACCGGCCCGGCCAAACGAACCACAAACCTGTATGCCGCGCCGTCCGAGCGCAGCCAAAGAATCTAACACCATTAACCGAATAACTCCGTACGATAATCCTGAGCCGGGAAGCGGAATGGCACTGGGCCATCGGCTTTCCCATCCAGGAACTGACGCACCCGCGGATCGGTATGTGCGCGCAGCGTGTCAGGGGTGCCCTGCGCGATGACATGCTGCTCTGCCACGATATAAGCATAGTCAGAAATGCTGAGCACCTCCGGCACATCATGCGATACCACAATACACGTCAGGCCCAGTGATTGATTCAATTGACGAATTAACGTCACCAGTACCCCCATGTTGATCGGGTCTTGGCCAGCAAACGGCTCATCAAACATGATCAGCTGGGGATCGAGAGCAATGGCCCGCGCCAAGGCGGCGCGCCTCGCCATACCACCAGATAGCTCCGATGGCATCAACTCAGCAGCGCCGCGCAGCCCGACCGACTCCAGCTTCATCAGCACCACCTGACGCAGCAACGGCTCGGGTAAACGGGTATGCTCACGCAGAGCAAACGCCACGTTTTCAAATACATTCAGATCGGTAAACAGTGCACCGGACTGAAATAACATGCTCATTTTTTTTCGCACGTCGTATAAACGACGACGCGACAACGCGGGGATATTTTCACCGTCAAACCAAATCTCACCGGTTGATGGTGGCAACTGACCGGCAATCAGCCGCAGCAGCGTGGTTTTCCCGATCCCGGAAGGCCCCATGATCGCCGTCACTTTGCCTTGCGGCACGACGAGGTTAATATCCTCAAAGATCGGACGTTCCCCCCGGTAGAAGCTCATATGACGCACTTCGACTAAGTTCGTTTCCGCCTGAGTCATAACATTCTCTATTGGTTGATAGCGATAATAAAGTAGCCGGGCATAATAGGCATTAACCACACATATCTCAATAACCGAGCTGGGTTTGCTGTTTTACTTTTGTCGCCGCGACAGTCAAAATTAGCACCATAAAATCAGATACCGATATTAAACCATAGATTGCGCGCGCGGTTTTCAGTTAATGCGGTCCGCCGCCACCTCGTTGGTCATGGGTTTAATTTCACTGCCCGCCAGCCTCGCTGGCTCGGCTGACTACCGCAGTTCAGTATCACACGGAACGATGAGAATAATTATGCCAAACGCGTTTGATTTTCAGCACTGGGGACGCCATGTGGTCGCCACCGAACGGGACAGTATTGCTCAGCTAGAGCAGTATATTAATAGTGACTTTGCCCGTGCCTGCCAGCTGATCTATGCCGCCAGTGGTAAAGTGGTGGTCATGGGAATGGGTAAATCCGGCCATATTGGGCGTAAAATTGCCGCCACCTTGGCCAGTACCGGTACCCCAGCCTTTTTTGTCCATCCGGGCGAAGCCAGCCACGGCGATCTGGGCATGCTGAGTCAAGATGATGTGGTGCTGGCGATTTCTAACTCCGGTGAAGCGCATGAAATTCTGGCCTTGATCCCGGTCATCAAGCGTCTGGGTAACCGCATGATCTGTATGACCGGCAAGCCGGACAGCAGCATGGCGCAAAATGCCGATGTGCATCTGTGCATTCATGTCCCGCAAGAAGCCTGTCCGCTCGGACTCGCCCCGACCTCGAGTACCACCGCCACGTTGGTGATGGGCGATGCGCTGGCGGTCGCCCTGCTCAAAGCGCGCGGATTTACGGCCGATGATTTTGCTCTGTCTCATCCGGGCGGCGCGCTGGGTCGTAAGCTGCTGCTCAAAGTGCAAGACATCATGCATACTGGAGAAGAGTTACCGCACGTCGCCCCCGATGCCAGCCTGCGCGATACGGTGCTGGAAATTTCGCGCAAAAAACTGGGCATGGTAGTAATCTGCGACGACATGATGCATATTCAGGGCATTTTCACTGACGGTGACCTGCGCCGAGTGTTTGATTTACATCATGACCTGCACAATATCATCATTCAACATGTCATGACCCCGGGTGGACTGCGAATTTCACCCGACGCCTTGGCCGTAGAAGCCCTGAACTTGATGCAACAGCGCAGCGTCTCTTGTCTGTTGGTCACACACAATGACACCCTGGTCGGGGTGATCCACATGCACGATTTGTTAAAGGCCGGAGTGGTATAATGTTGATAGAAACCTGTTACGGTGCCGTTGAGCGCCGCGTTGTTGAACGCGCGGCCCAGATTAAACTGTTGATCTGTGATGTCGATGGCGTACTGTCTGACGGGCTGATTTACATGGGTAACCAAGGCGAAGAGCTGAAAGCCTTTCACGTGCGTGACGGGTATGGTATCCGCTGTCTACTGACCTCAGATATCGAGGTAGGTATCATTACCGGCCGCTCTTCCCAACTGGTGGCTGACCGAGCAAAAACCTTGGGGATCAATCACCTGTATCAGGGGCAATTGGATAAGATCGTGGCATTCAATGCACTGCTGGCCAAACTGCAATTACGCCCTGAGCAAGTGGCTTATATCGGCGATGATCTGATTGACTGGCCGGTCATGCAGCAAGTGGGCTTATCGGTGTGTGTCGCCGATGCGCACCCCATGCTGCTGCCCCGCGCACATTACACCACCCATCTGCGTGGGGGTCATGGCGCAGTACGTGAGCTGTGCGATCTGATTTTGCTCGCCCAAGGCAAGCTGGAGAAGGCACAAGGGCACTCCATATGAATATCCGCTGGAGTCTGTTCCTCGGTGCAATAGCGTTGGTTCTGCTCGGCTGGCTGGCCACCAATGGCAGTAATGAGCCTACAGTACCGGCCCCAGTCCAAGGCGATCCATCGTTCTGGGGCAATAACATGTTGACCGTGGTTTACGACCCGACCGGGAAATTGCACTATAAATTGGTCTCAACCAAGGTTAAATATTATGCTGAAAATGGAGACACCGACTTCAGCCAACCGCTGATGACCTTGTATTC
>JBOFCH010000479.1:0-7949 GCA_051645985.1 Plesiomonas sp.
CGCAGACCCGACCCGCGTTGCAACTGCTGCTCGAAGAGGGTTTTCATCATCGCGGCTATGTGGATATTTTCGATGCTGGCCCGACGGTGGAGTGTGCGCGTAATGATATTCGTGCCGTGCGCTTGAGTCGGCGGATGAAGGCCTGCGTGATGGAAGGCACGACCCACGGTAGCTTACACCTGATCGCATCCACCCGTTTTCAGCGCTTTCGCGCTTGTCTGGGCATGGTCTCGGTGGATGAGGAGCTGCATGAGGCCCATATCAGCCACGAAAGTGCGCAGGCTTTGCAAATCAGTGACGGCGACCGGATCCGGATCTTGCCGTTATAACGCGAGTGCCATTGAGCACACGAGGAGGCGTCATGTCCGGTTTACTGATCGGTGGCCGTTGGTTGCCGGGAGAAGGGGGCGTACTGCATTCGTACAACCCAGCTAGCGGGGCGGTGTTGTGGCAGGGTGCTGCGGCGGATAGCGGGCAGATCCAATCAGCATTAGCGGCCGCACGAGAGGCGTGGCCGGCGTGGCAGGCATTAGCGCCGGAGGCGCGCTTTACCTGTTTGCAGCGATTTACCGAGTTGTTGCGTCAGCGGGAAAGTTGGCTGGCGGCCTTGATCAGTGCAGAAACGGGCAAACCCCTCTGGGAAAGTCGCAGTGAGATTACGGCGATGCTGGGTAAAGCTGAGATCTCTTGGCGTGCGTATCAGACGCGCAGTGGTGAGTGGCAGCAAACACTGGCTCTGGGGATTTCTCACGTGCGTCACCGTGCCCATGGGGTGATGGCGGTGTTTGGGCCATATAATTTCCCCGGTCATCTGCCCAATGGGCATATCATGCCGGCGCTGTTGGCTGGGAATACCGTGGTGTTTAAGCCTTCGGAGCTGACGCCCGCCACGGGCGAGGCACTGGCGATGTTATGGCAACAAAGCGGATTGCCGGACGGGGTGCTGAATCTGGTGCAAGGTGGGGTGGCGGTCGGGGCCGAGCTAGCGGCTTCGCCACAGCTGGATGGGTTGCTGTTTACCGGCAGTGCCCGCACCGGCCGTCTGCTGGCCCAGCAGTCATTGGATTTTCCGCAGCGGATCGTGGCGATGGAGCTGGGTGGAAATAATCCGTTGATCGTACAGCAAGTTAGCGATCACAAGGCGGTGGTGCATGACATCCTGTTGTCGGCTTTCCTGACTGCCGGACAGCGCTGCACCTGTGCGCGTCGGTTGTTATTACCACAGGGAGAGGAAGGCGATGCGCTGTTACAGCGCTTGTTGCAGGCCACCCAACAGGTGCAGGTTGGCGCACCAGAGCAGCAGCCCGAGCCGTTCTGTGGCCCGCTGATCAGTGCCGAGGCAGCGAATCAGCTGTTACAGGTGCAGGCGCATTTGCTGGCGCAAGGCGCACAGGCATTGTTACCGTTGCAACCACTGGCCGTCGGCCCGGCTTTTTTGCGCCCGGGAATTTTGGAGGTGAGTGGAGTCAGCGCGTTACCGGATGAAGAGTATTTTGGGCCTTTGTTACAAGTGCAGCGTTATCAGAATTTTACTCAGGCGCTAGAGTGGGCTAACCATACCCGCTACGGGTTGGCCGCAGGATTGTTCAGTGATGATCCCGCGCTTTACCAGCAATTTCGAACCCAGATCCGTGCCGGTATCGTGAACTGGAATCGTCCGTTAACTGGTGCATCCAGTGCCGCGCCCTTTGGCGGCTGTGGGGCATCGGGAAACTATCGCCCGTCCGCATTTTATGCTGCCGATTACTGCGCTTATCCGGTCGCCTCACTGGAGCTGGAGCGAGCAACGTTACCGGCGCAGCTTAGCCCAGGGTTAACACTCTGACCGGCCGAGGCGACATACCGAGGAGAATGATCATGGGATATTTCACTCTGGATAATGCACAGACCGTCAGTGATGAGTTGAATAGCCTGTTACGTCTTTGGTGGCAAGACTATGTTGCTCTGACTCCGGTCGTCACTCGGGTCAATAGCCTGTTAGGGGATCATGCCGATCTCATCAATGACCATCTGGCTCTGCGTACCTTCGATTTACCCACAACCGGTTTACCGCGCTTATTGCCGTTGCTCGAAGCACTGGGCTACCGTGTCGGCGGTCAGTATCAGTTTCCTGAGCGTAAGCTGGATGCCGTACATCTGGAGCACTTGGATCCACGGCAACCGAAGATCTTTATCTCGCAGCTGCACGTAGCGCAGTTATCGGCACCGGCGCAGCAGCTGATTGCCGCGTTGGTGGCGCAATTACCCGCTACCTTGCTGGATAGCCCGGAAGGACTCGCGGCCGGTCGGCGTTGGCAGTTAACGTTGGCCGATTACCAGTTGCTGTTGGCGGAGAGTGAGTATGCCGCGTGGTTGGCGGCCTTTGGTTTTCGCGCTAATCATTTCACCTTGTCGGTGAATAGCTTGCAGGAGTTTCATACCCTGCAACAACTGAACGTTGTACTGACGCAGCATCAGATTGCCCTGAATCAGCAAGGGGGGGAAATCAAAGGTTCACCGGCGCAGAAACTGGAGCAATCAGCGACCTTGGCCGAATTGGTTGAGATCCCCTTTAGTGATCAGTCTTATGTGATCCCCGGTTGTTTTTATGAGTTTGCGCTACGCTATCCGCAAGAGGATGGCTCTTTATTTCAAGGCTTTATTGAAGGCTCGGCCAACGCTATTTTCAGCAGTACCGATACTCGCGCTTGATGTAGATGTAGACGTGAATGTGGGCGCGATGTGGATTCGTGGCTAAACAAGAGCCGTCATCGTGTTGATGACGGCTCCTTAGGTTACCGTTACAGGTGGCGTGACGCGACCGCCATCCCAGACAACGCATACATTTCACTGAGGTGTGACAGGATCTTATAAAAGTGGTGATCCAGTGCGCTGTTTTCCGGTGGCAGCGTGGGCAGGGGCAGGCTTTGCAGGCTATTGTTGGCCAACGGTGTCTGATTAACCAGTTGCTGCTGACAAGCCTGAATAGCGAATTCCAGCGCTTCGCGGTAGGTGTGCAGCGCACTTTCTGGCTCAGTGGTGGCACCATCGCGGATCTCCACCGTCATGCTATTGATGTGCTCAATCAGTTGCTGACTGTGTGATTGCCACAGCAACAACTCTTTCAGGTACAGGCTGTTATACCCCGGCTCCTGTAAGGCTTGGGCATACGAGTTATGTAGATCCATCTGTGCTTGATTGACCTTCATACGTGATAGGCTCAGCTCTGTCGCGCTGATACTCTGACGCTCTAGCATGTGGATCAAACGGTGCATGTGCTCGCCGACCGTTTCCAGCAGTGCATTGGCATACTGCAATAACCGGGTGCTTTGCCACTGCGGCCATAGCAAGGTGGTACTGAGAAACGCCAGTATGCAACCGAGCAGCGTATCCTCCATCCGCGCCACCAGAAAGGCCGCGCTGTTATGGGTCAGTAATTGCAGCAGACAGACCACCATCACCGTCAGCAACACCATGGCCCAGCCATAGTGATTGTGTACCAGCGAAAAACCAACCAGTGTGCCGATAAACATAAAGACCAGCAGCCACCCTTGTGGCAGGTTTAGCATCAGCACGCCGGTGCCGAGCACCAATCCAAGCAAGGTGCCATAGGCCCGGTGCTGGATCCGCACCTTGGTGGCGTTATAGCCGCTTTGCATGACCAGTACGATGGTCAGCAATACCCAGTAGGAGCGCGGCAGCGACAACAGCAAGCCAATCTGCGCGCCAATGGCCAGCGTCACCCCACTGCGAGCGGCCATCCGTAATGAGGATGAGCGCCAGTTCAGATAATTACGCACCGCCGTCAGCAACGGCGGATCGGTGAGCAGCGGGCACAGCTCCCGCTCATACAGCGGACGCAAGGTTTGCAGCAGACGGGCGACCTGCGCGAAGTGATAGCCACAAAAATGCAGCACTTCATTGTCTGGGTGCTGTGCTTGCAGGTGGTCAAGATCGTCCAGCAGTGGTTGCATATCAAAATCGGCCAGCCGTTCGCTATATAAAATGCTGTCGGCTACCGTTCGTAAACGTTGCACCATCATGCTGACATTACCCAAGATCACCGACTCAGCATGGCAGGCACAAATCTCATCGTGTACCCGTTGTGGCTGGTTCAGACTGCTGGTGACGTGCTCTTGCAGGTCAACGGCACACTGGTACAGGTTTAACAGTTTCTGTCCACCGGGCCAGTTCTGGGCATTGAGTTGATTGAGCATCTGGCTACTTTGTGACAGTAACTCCATCAGCGTTTGCTGTTTTTGCAGCAGCACGAAGCTGGCTTGTTCCGGATCGGCGGCACTGACCAAGATCCGGTACTTGGTATCCAGATAGTCGGCCAAGGCACGGTAGGTTTTATGCAGGGTGTCGCGCAGTGGCACAAATTTCCACAAATGGATCCAACAGAAGGTGAAAAGGCCAAACCACGCGACGCCCAACAAGAAGACCCCGGCAGCTTGCCAGAAGGGGAATATTTTTAGCAGTGCCAGTGTCAGGATCCCCGCCGCCAGACAGGCTGGCATCAGTTTGGTGTTTTGGCTGCTAATTTCCCGCACTACACCGTAGACCAATGCCAGCAAGAGCAGGATCAGCGGCTCCGGCAGACCCAGTTGTAACAGGCCGCCGACAAATAAACTGGCAGATGCAAAGGTGGCTGCCACGGTGACTACCCGGCGCAGGTAATGTTGCTGCGGGGTGTCCAGACCGGCCACCGTACAGCAAGGAACCGCCAGAAAGAGCAATAGCCCATACATGATGTTGCCACAAGCTAGGGCAATCAGGACAGGAATGGCGACAATCAGCGTCTGGCGTAAGCCAAAATTAAATTCGGGGTGCAGGAGTAGGTGTTTTAACGATCTCATGAGCCGCTCTTGGCAGACATAAAAAACAAGCTATACCTGAGATCAAAGCACAAAAGGCGCTAAAAAGCGCCTTTTACCTAAAACCGGAAAAGTAACCGGAGATTAACGCGTGCCGTACACCACGATGGTTTTGCCGTGGGCGGAGATCAGGTTCTGATCTTCGAGCATTTTCAGGATCCGGCCTACCGTTTCACGGGAGCAGCCAACAATCTGGCCGATCTCTTGACGGGTGATCTTGATTTGCATGCCGTCTGGGTGGGTCATCGCATCTGGCTGCTTCGCCAGATTCAGCAGGGTTTGCGCGATACGACCGGTTACATCCAAGAACGCCAAGTTGCCCACTTTCTGCGAGGTGGTTTGCAGACGGGAAGCCATCTGGGCAGAAAGACGCATCAGGATATCCGGGTTAACCTGGATCAGCTGACGGAATTTCTTATAGGAGATCTCGGCCACTTCGCAGGCACTCTTGGCACGTACCCAAGCAGTACGCTCCTGACCTTCCTCGAACAGCCCCAGTTCACCGATAAAATCACCCTGATTCAGGTAGGACAGGATCATCTCCTTCCCTTCTTCATCTTTGATCAGAACAGCAACGGAGCCTTTGACGATGTAATACAGCGTTTCGGCTTTTTCGCCAGCATGGATCAGCGTGCTCTTGGATGGGTATTTATGAATGTGACAATGAGACAAAAACCACTCAAGGGTAGGGTCTGTTTGCGGTTTACCAAGAACCATTTATATTTCCTCTACATAGTCGCTTGATACGACAGGACTAGCAATATTTCCCTGTGTAACGCAGCCCGACAATCTCTACGTTTTGTACACGTATTGTGACCTTAGCATATTGACTCGTGGGTTCTGCTGCAAGGCTACCTCTCATTGGGTAGCATTCTAGCGGCCTAATTTAATGATGCTCTGATTTTGATCCAGCCTGTGGCACACCGCACGTTTTTTATCATTAAATCCGATTAGCTGAGCGCGAAAAAGCCAACTCTTGTGACAAATTAGGCGAATTTGTCGGTCAAATGTGTCGGTTATTTCACGATTTTGGCGGTTGTACAGATTGTGTTCGCAATAATTTGGCCACTGCCGGTGTCAAAATCAGATCCATCGCCAGCTCCATTTTACCGCCGGGAACCACGAGAGTGTTCATCCGCGAGATAAACGCCCCTTGGATCATCGCCAATAAGTAGGGGAAATCCACCTGAAAATCTTCGCGAAAGTGGATCACCACAAAGCTCTCATCCATGCTCGGAATACTGGTGGCGGCAAACGGATTGGAGGTGTCCACCGTCGGTACGCGCTGGAAGTTAATGTGAGTGCGCGAAAACTGTGGGGTAATGTAGTTAATATAATCATCCATCGAACGAACGATCGAGTGCATTACCGCTTCGCGCGAATGACCGCGCTCGTGAATATCGCGCACCAGTTTTTGGATCCACTCCAGATTGACGATCGGCACCATGCCAATCAGCAGATCCACATGCTGCGCCACGTTATGTTGCTCCGTTACCACGGCGCCATGCAATCCTTCATAAAACAGCAGATCGCTATTTTCCGGCAGCGCTTGCCAGTCGGTAAACGTACCGGGTAACAGATTGTAAGGTACGGCTTCATCAAAGGTGTGCAGGTATTTACGGACTTCACCCTCTCCCGTTTGCGCGTAGCGTGCCAGACACTCTTCCAGCCGGCCAAAATCGTTGGCTTCGGGGCCAAAATAACTGATGTGTCGCCCTTGTTCGCGGGCGCGGCGGATAGCCGTATCCATCTCGGCGCGGGTGTAGCGGTGAAAACTGTCCCCTTCGATGAAGGCGGCATTGAGTTGCATCTTTTTGAACATTTTGCGGAACACGCGGCTGGTGGTGGTAGTCCCAGCACCACTGGAGCCGGTGACCGCAATGATCGGATGTAACGCAGACATAAGCTCTCCTTCGCTTAATTCGCTTAATTCGCTTAACTTAAGTAGGGCATGCGTGAGTAGGACGCGCGTGGTGGGCCGTCGCCCTGAGATTAACCGTTAAATTCGTCGCGGCGCATGATGTTCAGACTCTCATGCAGCTCTGACCACACCAATACGGCATCGCCATTTTGCAATTGCTGGCGTAACTGGTCGGTTTTTTCGGCAAAACTCATCTCCTCGGTGCCATAATCGGTGCCTTCACGCAGGACAAACGATTCCAGCAAATTGGTCAGGGTTTGTGGATCAAGTTGTTGCCACGGAATAATCATCGGCGCTGAACTCCTGCGCAGTTAAGTGTGGGGTTAGTCATTATGGCGTTATTCTAAATGAGGGCGCAGCCATTGGGGAATACGCAGCTCTAACCACATCTGCGGCTGCTGCCAAGTGCCACCGACAAAGCCCACATGACCACCGTGTTCGGTCAGCTGATATTCAATATTGGCAGGTAACACATGGCGCGGCGGGATCACCGCCTCGGTCATAAAGGGATCGTCTTGTGCATGCAGCATCAGGGTCGGTACGCTGATGTGCTCCAGCACCGGCAGGGCACTGCAACGCTGATAATAATCTTCGGCGCTATCAAAGCCGTGCAGTGGGGCGGTTAGATGATGGTCAAAATCACGCAATCGGCGCAGTTGGCGGATCTCATGCTGGCTGAGCGGTAAATCAATCCGGCGCTGGGCCATTTTGCGTAGCAGACTGTTTTTTAGCTTGGACAGCAAATAGCTATGATACAGCCGAGAAAACCCTTGTTCGAGGCGACGAGAGCACGGCTCGAGGGCAAACGGCGCCGAGACGGTGACGGCCGCGTGGAGCAGACTATCATCGCCATATTCGGCCAGATAGCGCGCCAGCATATTGCCGCCTAAAGAAATACCGACGGCGGCTGTTTTTTGCGCGCCAAAATTGCGTTGCAGCCACTGCAATACAAAGCGGGCATCGGCCGTCTCTCCAGAGTGATAGGCGCGTGCCAGCCGATTCGGCTCTCTGCCACAGCCGCGAAAATGCATCAACAGGCCAAGCCAGCCCGCATCGCGGATCGCTTGCAGCAAGCCATGGGCATACGGGCTGTGAAAGTTACCCTCCAGACCGTGAAACAGCACCACGCGTGGCTTGTGCTTGGCGGTCAGCGGGCTTTCAGTCCAGGCCAG
>JBOFCH010000480.1:0-2833 GCA_051645985.1 Plesiomonas sp.
TGAATCGATTCTGTCTGATACGGTAGAAGCGATTATCGGTGCGGTGTATTTGGATACCGGTTTGGAAGCAGTGCGTGAACTGATCCTGCGCTGGTATCAACAGCGTCTGGAAGAGATCCGCCCGGGCGATCGGCAAAAAGATCCGAAAACGCGTTTGCAGGAGTACCTGCAAGGACGCCGTTTACCGTTACCGGTTTATCAGGTCATGCAAGTGCGCGGTGAAGCGCACGATCAAGAATTTACCATCCATTGTTCAGTCGAAGGAATGGCGCAACCAGTGGTGGGCGTGGGATCGAGCCGGCGTAAAGCCGAACAGGCTGCGGCCGATCTGGCACTGAAACAGTTGGAGCAGGTATGACCGAAACTGAAAAAACGCACTGCGGATTTATCGCCATTGTCGGTCGTCCGAATGTCGGTAAATCGACACTGCTGAACCAGTTACTGGGACAGAAGATTTCGATTACCTCGCGTAAAGCACAGACTACCCGGCATCGGATTGTCGGCATCGATACGCAAGACACTCATCAGGCCATTTATGTCGATACTCCGGGTCTGCATATCGAAGAAAAGCGTGCAATTAACCGTTTGATGAACAAAGCGGCCAGCAGCTCGATTGGTGATGTGGAGCTGGTCATTTTCGTGGTCGAAGGCACCAACTGGAATGACGATGACGAAATGGTGCTGGGCAAGTTAAAACAGGCGCGTTGTCCGGTGATCTTGGCCATCAATAAAGTGGATTGCATCAAGCAAAAAGAGATTTTGCTGCCGCATATCCAGATGTTGTCCGAGAAGATGAACTTCCTGCAAGTCGTACCGATCTCTGCTGAAAACGGTACCGGTGTCGATGAAATTGCACGTATTGTGCATGATCATCTGCCTGAAGGGACGCACCACTTCCCAGAAGATTACGTAACTGACCGCTCGCAGCGCTTTATGGCCTCTGAAATCATCCGTGAAAAGCTGATGCGCTTTATGGGTGAAGAGCTGCCGTACTCAGTGACCGTTGAGATTGAGCGCTTTGTGGCTAATGAGATGGGCGGTTATGACATCAATGCCGCTATCTTGGTGGAGCGTGAAGGTCAGAAGAAGATGGTGATTGGTGCCAAAGGCAGCAAAATCAAAGTCATCGGTACCGAAGCACGTCGCGACATGGAAGAGATGTTCGATACCAAGGTGCACTTGGAGCTGTGGGTGAAGGTGAAATCCGGTTGGGCCGATGACGAGCGCGCTCTGCGCAGTCTGGGCTATACCGACGATCTCTAAGCCTCACTGACAAGGCTTGCGATGGAAGGCTGGCAGCGCGGTTTTGTGTTGCACGGACGTCCTTACAGTGAAACCAGCATACTGCTGGATGTGTTCACTGAGGAGGACGGTCGGATCCGGATGCTGGCCAAGGGTGCCAGAAGCCGTCGTTCCTTATTAAAGGGCTGCTTGCAGCCCTTTACTCCTCTGTTGTTGCGTTGGGGCGGTCGTGGTGAGGTGAAAACCTTGCGCAGCGCCGAACCTGCCGCACTGGCGCTGCCGTTTAGTGGCATCGCGCTGTACAGCGCGCTGTATGTCAATGAGCTGGTTACCCGCGTGCTGGAGCCACAAACTCCGTATAGCGGGGTCTTCACCGATTATCTCACCTGCCTGCGCGAGCTGGCCCAATACCCAAAAAATCCAGAGCCGGCCTTGCGCCGTTTTGAACTGGCGTTGCTGCCAGCGCTCGGCTATGGCGTCGATTTTCTGCATTGTGCTGGGAGTGGGCTACCTGTCGAGCCGGGCATGACCTATCGCTATCGCAGCGAAAAGGGCTTTATCGCCTCAATGATTGTCGATCCTTTGTCATTTACCGGTGATCAGTTGCAAGCGTTGGCGGCACGTCAGTTTGACAGCGCCGAACAGCTCAAAGCAGCGAAACGCTTTACACGGATGGCGCTAAAACCGTATCTTGGCGGCAAACCATTAAAAAGTCGGGAACTTTTCCGTCATTTTTCCAAGGAGACGAAAAATGTCTAAGCTGTTGCTGGGCGTGAACATCGATCATATCGCCACTATTCGTAATGCCCGTGGAACGATTTATCCAGATCCGGTGAATGCGGCTTTTATTGCCGAGCAAGCCGGTGCCGATGGCATTACGGTGCACTTGCGCGAAGATCGTCGTCACATTACCGATCGTGATGTGCGGATTTTGCGCCAGACCCTACAGACCCGGATGAATCTGGAGATGGCGGTCACTGAGGAGATGCTGGGCATTGCCTGTGAAATTCGTCCGCATTACTGCTGTCTGGTGCCGGAAAAGCGTGAAGAAGTGACCACCGAAGGTGGGCTGGATGTGGCCGGTCAGTTGGACAAAATGACAGCGGCCGTGGCACGTTTGAACGCCGCCGATATTAAAGTATCCCTGTTTATCGACCCAGACGTGCAGCAAATTGATGCCGCTGTTGCAGTGGGTGCGCCGTTTATCGAGCTGCATACCGGCGCGTACGCCGATGCAAAAACCGAAGAAGCGCAAGCGATGGAGCTGGCGAAAATTGCGGCGGCGGCAGAATATGCGGCGGGGCGTGGTCTGATGGTTAATGCCGGACATGGTCTGACTTACCATAATGTGGCGGCGATTGCGGCACTGCCAGAAATGCATGAGCTGAATATCGGTCATGCTATTATCGGCCGTGCGGTGATTGATGGTCTGAAAAATGCCGTCGCTGATATGAAGCAAATCATGCAAAACGCCCGCGCATAATGGCGATTTTCGGGCTGGGTACTGATATCGTTGAGATTCAGCGGATTGCCAAGGTGCATGAGCGCACCGGCGATCGGCTGGCGCAGCGCATTTTAAGTGCCAGTGAGC
>JBOFCH010000481.1:0-4265 GCA_051645985.1 Plesiomonas sp.
GCCGCTTTTATCACCAGTTGGCGGGGGCCGATCTGCTGGCGGCAGAAGGTATGCCGCATCTGGCTGCACAGCAGTATCAATCTTTGTGGCAGGAAACTCAGCGGTTAGGGCTGGCACAGTGGGAGCCTGGGCTGGTGAACCGCCTGGCACGTTACGCGACCCTCCGGTCGGAGTGAGACATTCGGAGCTGAATGGATAGTTATGTTCAAAACTTTTTTTTCCCTCATTAAGCAAGTTGTGTCCCGATTCCGGATTTCCTGGATGGTGGTCGGTGTCGTTTTTTGGGCGCTGACCTTGATTCTGGGGTGGTGGCTCGGCCCACGACTGGAGATCGCGCAATTTAAACCACTGGCCGGAGTTTGGCATCGTGTGGTCTTTACCCTGATCTGGCTGTGGCTGATTTTTGGTGTCTATTCTTGGCGGATTTGGAAAAAGATGCAGCAGCTCAAAGCCGAACGGCATGAGCAAGAGAGTATCGAAGCCGATCCGGTTAAACCGCAACTTGATGCCCAGCAGCATTTTCTGGATCGTTGGTTACAGGCGTTACGTGAACATCTGGGACGCGGTGCGCTGTATGCCATGCCGTGGTATCTGGTTATCGGTTTGCCGGGAAGCGGTAAAAGTAGCTTGATCCACCGGGCTAACCCGGCGAATAAGCTCAATCCGCGTCTGGAAGCGGAGCTGCGCGAACATGCGGCCGATCAACGCATTGATTGTTGGGTTGGTGAGCAGGCGGTGATGTTAGACCCGGATGGCCAATTGCTGACGCAGGCACCCAGTGGCGCACAGGAGTCCGAGCGGGCCGATGAGCGGTTATGGCAGCACGCCCTGCGTTGGTTGAGTCAAAACCGTCGTCGTCAGCCATTGAACGGTTTGGTATTAACGCTGGATCTGGCTTGGTTGGCACAGGCCGGTGTAGCCGAGCGTCAGGCGTATGCCCAGATGATGCGAGCGCGCTTGCAGGATATCAGCCTCCATATCAACACGCGTTTGCCGCTGTACATCACCTTGACCAAGTTGGATATGTTGCGCGGGTTTGACGTGATGTATCAGCAATTGGACAAAGAGGCCCGCGAGGCCGTGCTGGGCGTAACGTTCAGTCCCGACAGCAGTAAGGGTGACGAGTGGCTGCAAGAGCTGGAGAACTTCTGGACGCAGTGGTTGGATCATCTGAACAGTAATCTGCCATCTATGATGCTGGATAAGCTGGATGCTAGCCAGCGCAGCGCGTTGTTTGCGTTTATCCGCCAGTTGGCCGGTCTTAAAGATTATGTTTTGGAAGTGCTGGGCGACATTCTCACCGACAAAGAGCAAAAAGGGTTGTTGATGCGCGGTGTGTACATCAGCTCAGTGTATCAGCAGGGCGTACCGTTCGATGCCTTCACGCAGGCGGCGGCTAACCGCTATCAGCTGGCTGAGCCGGTGCACTCTGCGCTGCGCGGAGAGTCGAATACCTTTTTTGTCCGAACCTTGTTTGCGGACATCATTTTCCCAGAAGCGCATCTGGCGGGCGAAAACCGGTTACACACCTTGTACCGCCGACGCCGTATGGCTATTGGGGTTGGCTCGTTGTCTTTGTGCTGTGCCTTACTGATTGCCGGTTGGCACCATTTTTATCGGGTGAATGAAGCGGCTGGCCACAACGTACTGAATAAGGCGCAGGCGTTTACCGGCACTGGTGAATTGGCTGGCGAGCAAGGCTTTGGTTACAGCCAACTGCCAAGACTCAATTTGATCCGCGAAGCGACGCTGTCATTTGGTGATTATCGCGATAAAAGCCCACTGTTGGCCGATTTGGGTCTGTATCAAGGCGATCGGATCGGCCCTTATGTGGAAGGCACTTACCTGCAACTATTGAGCCTGCGCTTTTTGCCGGCGGTGATGCAGGGGTTACTGGATGATTTGAACCAAGCACCGTCAGGCAGTGAGCAGAAGCTGTCGATTTTGCGCGTCATGCGCATGCTGGATGATGCCTCCGGGCGTAATACCGCGCTGGTGGAGCAGTTTATGGCTCAGCGCTGGCAGCAAGCATTCCCGGGACAAGGCGAAGTGCAAGAGCAATTGATGCAACATCTGGATTATGCCTTGCAACACACCAACTGGTATGGCGCACGGCAGAGTAAAGATCAAGCCGCCATCAGTGCGTTTGCTCCCTTTAGCAAACCGGTGTATGCCGCTCAGCGCGAGCTGAGTAAGCTGCCTATGTTCCAGCGGGTGTACCAGAGTTTGGTGGTGAAAGCCAATGAGCAGTTAGCCCCTGATCTGGCCATTCGTGATGAGGTCGGCCCGGCCTTTGACAGTGTCTTTATTCTGCGCAGTGATGATGCCGGTACGGTGCCACGCTTGTTGACATGGCCCGGATTTAGCGAGTTTTTCCTGCGTCAGGATAAAACCCTGATGGATCTGACCGCGATGGATGTTTGGGTATTGGGGCAGCGTCAACAGGTGCGCCTCAGTGATGCTGACCGCTCTGAAATCTCACGTCAGGTTAATGACCGCTACGTGACCGATTACGTCAACCACTGGCAGAAATTACTGAGCAGCCTTGATGTGCAGCCGCTGAGTAGCCCTGAGCAAGCGTTGAACGTATTGGCCGCTGTGATTGGCAATGATCAGCCTTTCCAACGGGTACTGACGGCGCTGAATAACAACACCCGCATTCGTCCGCTGTCGGATGAGGAGAATGCGCTGGCACAAGGGATCCCCGGGCGTATCGGTCGACCGTTTATCAACAGCAATTCCGCGCTCAGTGGCAGTGGCGAGCAAGCGCCACTGATCCAAGAGGTGAACCAGAAACTGACCGAGCTGTATCACTATCTGGAGTTGATTGTGAATGCCAATGATCCGGGGCAGTCGGCGCTGAAGGCCGTGCAGGTTCGATTGGGCAACAAGTACGCCGATCCGGTTTTTGCGTTGCAACAGTATGCTCGCAGCTTACCGGCACCGCTGAACCGTTGGGTGGGACAAATCGCCGAGCAAAGTGCGGCATTGGTGGTCGATATGGCGATGTCGTCACTGAACCAAGAGTGGCAGGATCAGGTGATCCAACCGTTTACCGCGCAACTGGCCGATCGTTATCCGTTTGATTTATCGGCAGATAAAGATGCGCCATTATCCGAGATGGAACGCTTTTTTGCCCCGGGCGGTACACTGGACAGTTTCTATCAGACCAACTTGAAACCGATGGTAGATAGCGGCTTGATGAGTAACGAACAAGGGTCACCGTTGCAAAATGAGCTGCTAAAACAACTGGAGCGCGCCACCAAAATCCGGGAAACCTTCTTTAATTCACAAGGCTACCTAGAAGTGCAGTTTACTCTGGAGCCGATTGAGCTGACGGCCAATAAGCGGCGCAGTGTGCTGAATATTGATGGGCAGTTACTGGAGTATGCGCATGGGCGACGCAGCAAAATTCCGCTGATTTGGCCTAATACCATGCGCGATGGGGCGGAAAGCAAAATCACGCTGGTGCCCGCTAACCGTGAAAACTCGCCTCGCAGTGAAAGCTTTACCGGCCCTTGGGCCATGTTCCGCTTGATGCAAAAAGGGGAGCTGACCCAAGTGAATGCGGGAACTTTTGACGTGCGCTTCCCGGTTGACAAAGGCGCGATGACCTATCGGGTATACGCCGATGCTAGCCATAACCCGTTTGCCGGTGGATTGTTCAATCAGTTCCGGTTACCCGAATCACTGTATTAAGCCGTTACGGGGCCATTCGGCCCCGAAGTGACAGGACTAACGATATGCAAGATGCACAACAGGCTCTGAAAGTGGGTCAAGATCCCCGCATGCTGCCTGAGTATGAAGCGCTACGCGCGGAAATTAACAAACTGAGCCATGCCTCACGTCCTGATGTGGATTGGCAGCGGATCCATCAACTGGCTAGCCGGATTTTTGAAATCCACGGCGTTGATTTACAGACAGCCATCTACTTCACGCTGGCACGCGCCCGTTTACAAGGGCTGCGGGGCTTTACCGAGGGCTGTGAGTTTCTGGCTAATCTGATCGTGACGCAGTGGGACACCTTCTGGCCTCCACGCCACCAAGAGCGTGCTCGTGTGGAAATGCTGGATTGGTTTATTGCGCGGATCAGCGATGTGGTGCGCCAATACCCGATCAGCCATGAAGATAAGCGTTTGATTTATCGCAGTGAGCGCGCGTTGCAACTGATCAGTGAAAAACTGCATACCACCGGTTTAAGCCGGGTACCTCGCATCGAAAACTTGCTGCACTTTGTGGAAGGTTACAGCCACCTGTTTGATGAA
>JBOFCH010000482.1:0-2808 GCA_051645985.1 Plesiomonas sp.
TAAGAACAGATCATCACTCTGTCCTTCAGCCCGGACAAAGCCATAGTCATCACGGTGGCCGATCACCGTGCCACGTACCATGTCCAGCCGCTCGGGCAAGGCATAGCACTGACGGCGGGTAAACACCAGTTGGCCATCACGCTCCATGGCACGCAGACGACGGCGCATGGCTTCTTGTAATTCGTCGTCAGTCAGCCCCAGCTCAGCGCACAGCTCATCACGGGTGGCTGGCGCGGCGCGCTCGGCAAGGTGGGCCAGAATAAATTCTCGGCTTGGGATCGGATGCTCGTATTTTTCAGCTTCTCGTTCCAGAAATGGATCCTGCGACATAATCACTGTCCGGTTGGGGAGGGGGTGTTCCGAGTATACCCTATTCTGACAAGTGTAACAGCTGACGTAACGGCAAGTTTTGACTGACTAAATCGGCCAAGGTGAATTTATCCAATTCAGCTAAAAAGGCCGCCGATGCCTGCGCCAACACCTGCTTTAAACGACACGCCGGCGTGATATGACAAAACTCGCTACTGCAATTCACCAGTTGTAACGGCTCCAGACCGCGTACCACATCGCCGACTCGAATTTGCTCGGCCGGTAACCCAAGCCGGATGCCGCCATTTTTACCGCGCACCGCTTCGACAATCCCCAAGCGACTGAGCTGGTTGATGATTTTGACCATGTGGTTACGGGACACCCCATACACCTCAGTGACTTCGGAGATGTTGGTCAGCTGGCCCTGTGGCAACAGCGCCATATAAATCAATGCCCGCAAACCGTAATCGGTAAAACTGGTCAGTTGCACTGCATTTTCTCCTGCGGCAAACGCATGTTAACCGACGCACAAAGTTGCGCCGATCCTGCGGATAATGATTGACCTTAAAGATACATTTATTATACAACTTAATCAGCATAAGTTGCATTATAACTATACCTTAAATTGACTTCGCCAAACGAAGCCTGTAGAGACGGACGTTATGTTAGATCCCAAAATCATCGCTACCATCAAAGCCACTGCACCCGTGGTTGCCGCCACCGGCCCGACGCTGACAGCACATTTCTATGATCGCATGTTTGCGCACAATCCTGAATTGCAAAATATCTTCAACATGGCGCACCAGTCCAGCGGTCGCCAGCGCGAAGCGCTGTTCAATGCCATTGTGGCGTATGCCAATAATATCGATAATCTGGCTGCCCTGCTGCCCGCAGTGGAAAAAATTGCCCAAAAACATGCCAGCTTTAACATTCAACCGGCGCAATACCAGATTGTGGGTGAACATCTGCTGGCCACTATCCGTGAGCTGCTCAACCCCGGTCAAGAGGTATTGGATGCGTGGGGCGCGGCCTATCAGCTGCTGGCCGATATTTTTATCCAGCGCGAAGCGGCCATTTATCATGAGCGTGCCGAGGCGCAAGGTGGTTGGCTGGGTACTCGCACGTTTCACATCAGCCGTAAGCAGGCAGAGAGTGAGGTGATAACCAGCTTGGTGCTGACACCGGTCGACGGCCAGCCAGTCGCTGACTTTCTACCCGGCCAGTACGTGGGAATTTACCTGCAACCGGCGTCATTTACCTACCGCGAAATCCGCCAGTATTCCCTGTCTGCGGCACCCAATGGCCGCGATTATCGCATTGCGGTCAAACGTGAAGATGGCGGTTTGGTCTCCAATTATCTGCACGACCATGCCCAAGAAGGCGATTGTGTGGAGTTAGCTCCGCCCTACGGCGACTTTTTCCTACCGGCCGATCGCGATACTCCGGTCTGTCTACTCTCGGCAGGCGTCGGCCAAACCCCGATGCTGAGCATGTTGCAGCAGCTGGCCGCGCGTGGTCATCAACAACCGGTGCACTGGCTGCATGCGGCAGAAAATGGTGACCAACTGGCGTTTAATGACGAAAGTCGCGCCCTGTGCCAACAGCACGGCTTTGCCCATCATGTCTGGCTGCGTGAACCACTGGCCAGCGATCGGCCAGCGGAAGATTATCAGCATCAGGGCTTAATGGATCTGCAACCGCTGCGCGCTGCGCTGGATCATCCGCAGATGCACTACTATTTCTGCGGCCCATTGGGCTTTATGCAGCATGTGGCGGGTCAGTTGCAGCAATGGGGAGTGCCGGTTGAGCGCCTGCACTACGAGTGCTTTGGCCCGCACAAGGTGCTATAACGCAACGCGTGCCACGGCGACGACGACACTCCACCGTAAACAAAACGGGAAGCAGCACGCTTCCCGTTATTTTATCTCGGCATTACTTTCAGAGCGATCACCAAAAACCGTTCTGGCGGGTCGCACGCTGTACCGCATTGGCCGGCATACGCGCCGCCAGTTTCATGCGTAGACGATTAATCAGCTGATGTTGCGTCGGTGCCTGAACGATGGTTTCGGATAGCCAGCGGTAGCTGTCTTCATAATCTAAGGGGCTACCTTGGTTCGCCACCAGCATTTGTGCCAGTTCGATCCGCGCATGGGTATTACCTAGACTGGCCGCTTCGCGGAAAAAACGCACCGCTTTATCCTGATCGGTCTGTACAAAACGCCCCTGACGGTAAAGTTGGCCCAGACGCAAGAAAGCCGCCGGCAGAGCTTGTTGCGCCGCCTGTTGCAGGTAATACACTCCCAGCTCTGGGTTTTGCGGAATACAGACCCCTTCGGTCAGCATGTCGCCCCATAAAAACTGGTAAGCCGGGTACTCAGCTTGACGCGCGCGCAGCTCGATATCCTGCACCAGCTGGCACTGGTCGGCCTGCACCTGCTTTAAATGCTGTTCATTGTCGATTTCACGTAGTAACGCCTCCTGCTGGTACACCTCCACCGG
>JBOFCH010000483.1:0-2300 GCA_051645985.1 Plesiomonas sp.
CGAATATGACCCGTGACTTACCGGCGGGTTTCGGTACTTTTGCTTCGGTTTTGCTGTTTATCGTGATTGGCCCGGCTTTTGCCGCGCCACGTACCGGTCTGGTAGCCTATGAAATGGCGTTGAAACCGTATTTCACGGCGCCAGATGCAAGCGTACAAATGCTGGTGACGGCTGGGTTCTTTGCCATTGCGATGGCGCTGTCTTGGAGCCGTGGTGCGTTGATCGACAGCATCGGTAAGGTGATGACCCCCGTGTTGTTCCTGTTGCTGGTGGTATTGGCCGTAGCGGTCGTGGTCGCACCGCAGGGCGTGGTCGACGCGGCACAAGGTGAGTACATCCATGCGCCGTTTACCAAAGGTTTCCTCGATGGTTATAACACCATGGATACTTTTGCCGCGCTGATGTTCGGGATGCTGATTGTGGATGTGATCCGCAGTAAAGGGATCTCCGATACCAAACAGACTTGCCGTTACCTGATCATCGCCGGTTTGATTGCCGCTGCGGGTCTGGCGTTTGTGTACGTTTCTTTGTTCCGTCTGGGCGCGACCTCTGGGGCGATTGCTGGGGGTCTGGACAACGGTGGCGCTATCTTCGCCGCTTATGTACAAGCTTTGTTCGGTCAGCCGGGTCAGTGGATTTTGTCTGCGGTCGTGATCTTGGCCTGTATGACCACCGCGGTAGGCCTGATCAGTGCCTGTTCTGACTACTTCTCCAGTCTGACAGCGCTGAGCTACCGTCAGTGGGTACTGATCTTAGGGGTTATCTGCGCCGTAGTGGCTAACGTGGGCCTGAGCACCCTGATCAGCTTGTCAGTGCCGGTACTGTACGCGCTGTATCCGCTGGCCATTGGTCTGGTGATGCTGACCTTTGTTCGTCCGTGGTTGAAAAATCCAGCGCTGGGTTATCGTCTGGTGCTGGGCGTGGCACTGGTGTTCAGTCTGATGGATGCGGCCGTAGCCGCCGGGGTGAATCTGTCGGTGATGAGCTTCCTGCCACTGTTTAGCAAGAGTATGGCGTGGGTGCTGCCAACGGCGTTAGCACTGGGTGTGGCACTGATGCTGCCAGCTCGCGAGCAAGCATCACAGGTACAAACGGCCTGATAACATTGGTTATCGCTCTAGTTTAGAAGATTAGACGTTAGAATAAAAAGCGGCGCCTTGGGGCGCCGTTTTTGTATTGGGTGGTTTTTGTCTGGCGTTTCTTACTGAGCGCTACTTATTGATATTGAGCGCCATGTTACCCCTTACAGATGCTCGGCGATTTCCGTCAGCACTTGTTCACACCAGCGCTGGATGCGCTCATCACTTTGGCTGTACTGGCTCTCTTCATCCAATGCCAAGCCGACAAAATGCTGTTGATCGTCGGTTAAGGCTTGAGACGCGCTGAATTCATACCCTTGCGCCGGCCAATAACCGATACAGGTGGCACCACAAGCACGGACTTTCTGGTGCAGCATACCGAGTGCATCCAAAAACCACTCGCCGTAACCGAGCTGATCGCCCAAGCCATACAGGGCCACGAGTTTACCTTGCAGGGCGGCGGTTTGCGACGGGGTATCAAACTCGGCCCAGCGAGTGGCCCAATCTTCTTGTAGCTCACCGAAATCCCAGGTGGAAATACCGAGGATCAACGCATCGTAATGCGCCATGTCGGTCAGCGGGGTGTCTTTAATATTGTGCAGGGTCACCAACTCTGCCCCGATCGTATCGCGGATTTTTTCTGCTGCCATTTCGGTATAGCAGGTGGTTGAACCGTAGAATAAGCCGATTTTCATATGACATACCGTATCCGGGTGGTGAATGCCGCGAGTGTAGCAGATCTTGCTTGCCATTGTGCCACGGCGCGGTAACGTAGAGCACCACAGCGATACAGGAGGAAGCCCGTGCCGCAGGATCATGCATCACAAAATACCGCACTGGTTGAACAATTTCTCGATGCCATCTGGATGGAGCGTAATCTGTCGGAGAATACGTTGGCGTCGTATCGGCATGATATCAACCCGCTACTGGCGCGTTTAGCGCGCAGTAATGAATCGCTGCTGAATGTCAGTAGTTTAGATTTACAAGCCCTGCTGGCCGAACGGGTCGATCAGGGTTACAAAGCCAGCAGTACCGCACGTTTACTGAGTGCATTACGGCGGCTATTCCAGTATTTGTATCGCGAGAAATTGCGTGCCGATGATCCGACCGCGATCTTGATGCGACCAAAATTGCCGCAGCGCTTACCGAAAGACTTGAGCGAAGCGCTGGTGGAACGTTTACTCGCCGCGCCCGATCCGCAATTACCGCTGGAGTTACGCG
>JBOFCH010000484.1:0-3732 GCA_051645985.1 Plesiomonas sp.
ACCGGTATCCAAATCTTGTTTTGCAATATGTTGTCCGGAGCCAGCAGAGCTCACCATGTACAGAGCTTTGCCATCCGGCGATATTTCACCATTTTGATTCTGAGCACCTTCCCAAGTCAAGCGCTCGACCGCACCAGAAGCTAAATTTAATTTATAAATCTGAGGTCTACCTCCACGGTCAGAGGTAAAAGCAATACTCTGGCTATCGGGATACCAACTCGGCTCAGTATCGTTAAAGCGACCTTCGGTAACCCGACGGATCTGACCAGAAGCCAAGTCCATCACATACAGTTTCAAGCTACCATCTTTCGACAACGCAAACGCCATTTTGGTGCCGTCTGGAGAGAAGGATGGCGCACCATTATGGCGCGGGAACGAAGTCAGGACTTTGCGCTGTGACGTGCTCAGATCTTGCATCATCAGCTGAGAGCGACGATTTTCGAAGGTCACATACGCCAACTTACGCCCATCTTTGGTCCACGCCGGAGACATGATTGGCTCCGGTGAGCGGTGCACCACAAACTGGTTAAAACCATCGTAGTCAGAGACACGCAGCTCATACGGGTAACGACCACCATTGGTTTGCACCACATAGGCAATACGGGTGCGGAATGCCCCTTTGATCCCAGTCAGCCGCTCAAACACCATGTCGCTGATGGTATGGGCCGCATAGCGGATCCACTGTTTAGTCACTCGGTACTGGTTCGTTTCCAGTACCGTACCCGGTGAGCCTGCGGTATCGACCAGCTGATACGAGATCAGGTAGTTACCGTCAGCGCCAGCTTGCACCTGCCCCACCACGATGGCATCGATCCCCATCACTGACCACAGTGCTGGATTGACTTCTGATGCACTGGTCGGCTGCTGTGGCATCCGCGCTGGCGGAATAGGGTTAAACTTACCGCTGTTACGCAGGTCAGCCGCCACAATTTCCGCCACATTGTCCGGTGGATTACCGCTACCGGTCCATTTAAAAGGAACGACCGCAATCGGACGCGCGGTGTCCACACCCTGATCAATTACAATCCGGACTTCGGCACTGGCAACGGCAGTTACCAGCATCATCAATCCGGCAAACAATTTTAAGACCGGCTTCATTGTCTCTCCTAGTTCACAATCCGCACTGTCGTCTTAGAAGGTAAACTCTAAAACGGCATTCTTAAATTTATTGTACACAGCATCAGAAGGCGGTTTAGGCAACTTCTGCGTGATTTTTATTGCTCGCTCTGCCGCCTGACACAAGGAGGGATCCCCGCCGACCACCGTCGAGCTTAAAATCAATCCATCCGGCGCAAAGTTAATCTTAATACTGCATGTTTTGCCACGGTACAAGCTGGTGTCATACATGTTACGGCTAACGGCCTGCTTGATTAACCCGCCATACTTATCCCCTTCCGGGCCGGGCGCGCCAGCTTTACCGGAGCCGGCACTACCACCGCCGCCAGCTTGCCCTTCACGGGCATTCGCTTCTTCCGATAAGCCACCGAACAAATCGTCTAATGCCGCGTCACTCTGTGCCGCTTCACGAGCAGCAGCAACTTTGGCATCTGCGGCTGCTTTTTTCTTCGCGTCAGCATCAGCTTTTTTCTTGGCATCCGCCTCAGCCTTTTTCTTAGCATCAGCGTCGGCTTTCTTCTTTGCGTCTAACTCCGCTTTCTTTTTGGCTTCTTCTGCCGCTTTTGCGGCTTGCTCAGCCTGTTTTTTAGCGTCTGCTTCCGCTTTTTTCTTTGCCTCCGCCTCAGCCCGTTTCTTGGCTTCTGCCTCAGCTTTGGCTTTCGCGGCTAAGGCTTCAGCCTCGGCTTGCTTTTTCGCTTCTTCAGCCTGTTTCTTGGCTTGCTCGGCTTTTTTCTTGGCCTCTTCCGCTTGCTTACGAACTTCTTCCGCCTTGCGCGCCTCGTCCTGCGCCTGACGTTTTTGCTCTTCGGCTTGCTGACGAGCCTCTTCCGTGCGTTTCGCTTCTTCCTGCGCTTTCAAGCGCTCTTTTTCCAGTTCGCGTAAACGCTCTTCTTCGGCCTGCTGTTTTTGCTGCATTTCCTCTTTCTGCTGTTGCAGTTTGCGCTTGCGTTCATTTTCCGCTTTACGCGCATCCTCATTTTGTTGCTGCAAGCGGTTATATTGCTGTGCCATGGCTCCCGGATCGACCATCACTGCATCAATCGCGCCCCCACCCCCGCCGCCACCGGCAGGGATCTCCTGATAGAAGGAGCCGACAATCAGTAAAGCAATCACGAGCACGTGCAAAATAACGGAGACAACAACCGATTTTGTCAGCTTGTTTTTCTTGTTGTTGTTATCCATCTGTACGGCTATCTCTTAAATCGGGTTAGTCATCAGACCGACAGATGTCACTCCGGCCTCATGCAATAAGTTCAGTGCTTTGATCACTTCCTCGTAAGGGACATCTTTTGCCCCTCCGACTAAGAAGGTGGTTTTCTGCTCTGCGGTGCCTAGGTTCAAGCGGGCATTTTGCATCACCTGATCGGCACTGAGGTTTTCTTCCCGCTTGCCATCAATCGACATCGAGTACTGATCAACACCGGATACTTCCAAGATCACCGGAGGGCGATCATCTTTCGTTTCAACGCTGCTCGATTCCGCCGAGTCAGGCAAGTCAACCTGTACGCTTTGACTGATAATCGGAGCTGTCGCCATGAAAATCAACAACAGTACCAGGAGCACATCCAGAAACGGTACGATGTTAATTTCTGACTTAGTTTCGTGGCGCTTACGCCGTGAGTAAGCCATACTGTAACTTCTCCTCACTTACTACTTAGCGTCAGCGGCAAATGCCTGACGGTGTAAAATGGCAGTAAACTCATCGGTAAAGTTACCGTAATTTTGTTCCAGCTTGGATACACGGACATTCAGGCGGTTATAAGCCATTACCGCTGGGATAGCAGCAAACAGACCAATCGCGGTAGCAATCAATGCTTCGGCAATACCCGGGGCAACCATTTGCAAAGTGGCCTGTTTCACCGCGCCCAGCGCGATAAACGCATGCATAATCCCCCACACCGTACCAAACAGACCAATATACGGGCTGATAGAGGCCACGGTACCCAAAAACGGGATATGGGTTTCCAAACTTTCCAGTTCACGGTTCATCGAGATTCGCATGGCACGGGATGCCCCCTCAATCACCGACTCCGGCGCATGGCCGTTCGCACGGTGTAAACGAGCAAACTCTTTGAAACCTGAATGGAAGATTTGTTCCGTACCGGATAAATCATCACGACGGGTTGAGGTTTCCTGATACAGACGAGCCAGATCAATCCCCGACCAAAAACGATCTTCAAATGCATCCGCCGCCCGGGTTGCGGCATTCAGCACCCGAGTTCGCTGGATGATGATCGCCCAGGAAGCAATAGAAAAACCGATCAAGATCATCATAACGATCTTAACCATGAAACTGGCCTTTAAGAAAAGGTCAAGAAGGTTCATTTCAGCAGACACAGGTAAACTCCGCGACTAACTCAGCTGGAAGCGCAACAGGTTTCATTCGGGTCAAATCAATGCATGCCACCAACACATCAGCAGTACACAAGACTCGACCATCCTGATGGATAATTCGTTGATTAAAGGTTACGGACGCCCCTCGGAATGAGGAAATTTCAGTTTCAACTGAAAGCAGATCATCTAACCGCGCAGGAAAACGGTAATCCACGGTCATACGACGTACTACGAAGGCGACATTATGCTGCAAAAGAGTCTGCTGCTGTTGGCCGAGACTGC
>JBOFCH010000485.1:0-5281 GCA_051645985.1 Plesiomonas sp.
CAATTTTACCGGATTCAACCAGCCGCGGGTACACGATTATTCACGTCGAGGGAACCCCAGTCGTGATGTGGTGCAGCATGCACTGGCTGAGCTGGAAGGCGGTGTCGGCGCGGTGATGACTGCCAGCGGCATGGCGGCCATCCACTTGGTGTGTACCTTGTTGCTGCGTCCGGGTGATGTGCTGGTGGCACCGCATGATTGCTATGGCGGCAGTTACCGGTTGTTCGCCAGTCAGCATCAGCGCGGGGCGTACCGGGTGATTTTTGTCGATCAATCGGATCCGCAGGCGCTAGCCGCGGCGCTGGCGCAAAAACCGAAGCTAGTGCTGGTGGAAACCCCGAGCAATCCATTGCTGCGGGTGGTCGACATCGCTCTGATTTGTCAGCAGGCCCATCAGGTGGGCGCGCTGGTGGTAGTAGATAACACCTTCATGACCCCGCTCGGCCAGCAGCCGTTGGCATTGGGCGCCGATCTGGTGGTGCACTCGTGTACCAAGTATCTCAATGGTCATTCCGATGTGGTGGCGGGTTGCGTGATTGCTGCCGATCTGGCGCTGCATACTGAGCTGGCGTGGTGGGGCAACAATATCGGCGTCACCGGCTCGGCGTTTGACAGTTACCTGTTGTTGCGCGGTCTGCGCACCTTGGCGCCGCGTATGCGTCAGCATCAGGAAAATGCCGATGCACTGGTGGATTATCTGCGCCAGCAACCACAAGTCAGCCGTTTGTATCACCCTTCTTTACCGGAAAATCCGGGACATGCGATTGCTTGCCGCCAGCAACAACGTTTTGGCGCCATGCTGAGCTTTGAATTGGCAGGGGATGTGGCCGATTTTGTGGCACAATTGCAGTTGTTTACTCTGGCCGAGTCACTGGGCGGTGTGGAGAGTCTGATTTCCCATGCAGCGACCATGACCCATGCCGGGATGGCGCCGGAGGCGCGCCGTACTGCGGGGATCAGCGATCAGTTGCTGCGTATTTCCGTGGGGATTGAGGATGCACAAGATTTAATTGCCGATCTGGAACAAGCGTTTCGGATCGTGGCGGAGAGGTAACCGAATGAGCGTATACAGCGGAGCTGGGCAGGAGCGGCGTCCACTGCGACAGCTGCACAAATTTGGTGGCAGCAGTCTGGCCGATCCGAGCTGTTATCAGCGGGTCGCCAACATCATGATTGAACATAGCCAGCCCGGTGACCTGATGGTGGTATCGGCGGCCGGCAGTACCACCAACCAGCTGATTGCGTGGCAGAAGTTGGCGTATAGCGATCCGCTGGCCGCCCATCAGGCGCAGCAAGAATTGCGCCGTTACCAGTGCAGTCTGATTGACGGTCTGCTGCCGGAAGCACATGCCGAGGTACTGCGCCAAGCACTGCTGGCCGATTTAGACACGCTCGCGCGCTTGCTGCAAACCCCCTACAGCGAAGCGGTGTATGCCGAAGTGGTGGGTCATGGCGAGATTTGGTCGGCGCGCCTGATGGCGGCGTATTTAAATCAGCGTGATGTGGATGCGGCTTGGCTGGATGCACGTCAGTTTATGCGCGCCGAGCGCGCAGCGCAGCCGCAGGTGGATGAAGGGCGCTCTTGGCCCCTGCTGCAAGCCTTACTGGCGCAGCATCCGCAGCGCCGCCTGGTGGTAACTGGTTTTATCTGCCGTAACGAAGCCGGGGAAACCGTGCTGCTGGGCCGTAACGGCTCAGATTACTCGGCTACCCAAATCGGCGCGTTGGCCGGTGTACAGCGAGTGACTATCTGGAGCGATGTGGCCGGAGTGTACAGCGCCGATCCGCGCAAAGTCAGTGACGCTTGCTTGTTGCCACTGCTGCGTCTGGATGAAGCCAGCGAGCTGGCACGTCTAGCCGCGCCGGTGCTGCATGCCCGCACCTTACAGCCGGTTTCCGGCAGTGAGCTGGATCTGCAACTACGCTGTAGCTATCAGCCGGATCAAGGTTCGACCAAGATTGAGCGGGTACTGGCCAGTGGTACGGGTGCCAAAATTGTCACCAGTCATGATGATGTGTGCTTGATTGAAGTCAGTACCAGTGACAGTGCGCGCTTTGAGGCGCTGCGTGATGATGTGCTGCGTCTGCTCAACCGTGCTCAGGTACAACCGATCGCGTATATGGCGCACCATGATCGCAACCTGTTGCAGCTGTGCTATACCGCAGAAGTGGTTAACAGCGCTTTTTTACTGTTGCAAGAAGGCTCATTGCCGGCTGAATTGCGGTTGCGCGAAGGGCTGGCATTGGTTGCACTGGTCGGTGCCGGGGTGTGTAACAACCCACTGCACAGTCACCGTTTCTATCAGCAGTTGCAAGATCAACCGGTCGAGTTTATCTGGCAATCACCGGAAGGGATCAGCTTGCTGGCCGTATTGCGCCAAGGGCCGACCGCCTACCTGATCCAAGGGTTGCATCGTCGGCTGTTTCAAGCACAAAAACGGATCGGTCTGGTGCTGTTTGGTAAAGGCAACATCGGCTCACGCTGGCTGGAGCTGTTTGCTCGTGAGCAGCGTAACTTGTCGGCGCGCTCCGGCTTTGAGTTTGTGCTGGCTGGCGTGGTGGACAGTAGCCGCAGTTGGCTCAATTATGACGGGCTGGATGCAAGTCGCGCGCTGGCATTCTTCCACGATGAAGCGCTGGCGCATGAGGATGATGCGCTGTTGCAGTGGATGAGCCTGCATCCGTATGACGATCTGGTGGTGCTGGATGTGACCGCCAGCGAGCAGGTGGCCGGTCGTTACCGCCAGTTTGCCGAATATGGCTTCCATGTGATCAGCGCCAACAAGCTGGCTGGCGCATCGGGGGCGGGTGAGTACCGCCGCATTCGTGATGCGTTTGAAAAAACCGGTCGTCACTGGCTGTATAACGCCACCGTCGGGGCGGGGCTGCCGATTAACTACGCGGTGCGTGACCTGCGCGAAAGTGGCGATACCTTGCTGTCGCTGAGCGGGGTTTTCTCCGGCACGTTATCGTGGCTGTTCCAGCAATATGATGCCAGTCGTCCGTTTACCGCGCTGGTGGAGCAGGCGTGGCAGCAGGGGTTGACCGAGCCAGATCCGCGTGAAGATTTGTCTGGGCAAGACGTGATGCGCAAGCTGGTGATCTTGGCCCGCGAAGCGGGTTATCCGCTGGAGCCTGAGCAGGTACGGATCGAATCACTGGTGCCCGTCGAGCTGGCCGGTTTGTCACTGGATAACTTCTTTGATCAGGGCGAGATGCTCAATCAGCACATGGCGCAGCGTTTGGCTGCGGCACGGGAAGCGGGTTTGGTGCTGCGTTATGTGGCGCGTTTCGAAGCCGGTGGTAAGGCGCGGGTGGGGATTGAGGCGTTGCGCCCCGATCATCCATTGGCCTTCTTGCTGCCGGGGGACAACATCTTTGCCATCGAAAGCCGCTGGTATCGAGATAATCCACTGGTGATCCGCGGCCCAGGAGCTGGCCGCGATGTGACGGCCGGGGCCATTCAGTCCGATCTGAACCGGTTGACGCAGCTGTTGTGATGCGATGGGCATGGCTCGGTGCAGACCGTGACTCAATACAGTGACTACATAAAGAACTCGCCAACGGCATGAGAAAGGGAAGACCTAACGGTCTTCCCTTTTTTGATGGCGTTTGATGGCGCGCTTGCCGTGGCAGGGGGCTCGAGGGCGGGCCTGCGGTGATAGACAGAGTTACTGACATGATTTTATCGTGGTGAGTCGGGCAAATAACGCAGGATCAACCGCTTAATTACGGCATGGGTAGTGGATGCCACGGTACACCGATTTGAGCGTTGACAGGCAAGGTAACTTCAGTCATCTTGTGTTTAGCCATCTAAACGTATGGACGTCAATTAACGGATTAATCGGTCACCGCCCGCGGTGGCAGGCAAGTGCGGCCAGTCGGGCCGACAAGGAGCGCCCATGAGTTACCATGCCAATCAACTGGAAGCCTTGAATCAGAGTGTGGCCGAGCTAGACGGGCGAATTAACGTCTCGTTTGAGTTTTTCCCTCCGCGCAGTGAAGAGATGGAAACCACATTATGGCAGTCGATTCAACGCCTAAGTGTACTGCGGCCGAAGTTTGTTTCCGTGACCTACGGAGCCAATTCCGGTGAGCGTGATCGTACCCACTCGATTATCAAAGCCATTAAAGATCAAACAGGCCTGTGCGCTGCCCCACACCTGACGTGCATCGATGCCAGCGAGCAGGAGCTGCGTGGTATTGCCCGTGATTACTGGAACAACGGGATCCGCCAGATTGTTGCTCTGCGTGGCGATTTGCCATCTGGACAGGAAAAACCCGCCCTGTATGCCAGTGATCTGGTGGCGCTGCTGCGTGAAGAAGCGGAGTTTGATATTTCGGTAGCGGCTTATCCAGAAGTGCATCCGGAAGCGAAAAGTGCTCAGGCTGATCTGCTGCATTTAAAGCGTAAGATTGATGCGGGCGCTAGCCGCGCGATCACCCAGTTCTTCTTTGATGTCGACAGCTATTTGCGCTTTCGCGATCGCTGCGCCGCGATTGGTATCGATGTGGAAATCGTCCCCGGTATTTTACCGGTCTCGAATTTTAAGCAATTGACCAAATTTGCGACGATGACCAATGTGCGGGTACCGAATTGGATGCAGCGGATGTACGACGGGCTGGATAACGATCCGGCGACCCGCAATCTGGTGGGGGCGAGTATCGCGATGGATATGGTGAAAGTGCTGTCCCGTGAAGGAGTGAAGGATTTTCACTTCTATACCTTAAACCGCGCCGAGTTGAGCTATGCCATCTGCCACACGCTGGGAGTGCGTCCGGCGGCGTGATCCTCGCGCTGGCGAAAACGACGATCCGGCTGTCGCCTCAAGCAACGGCCGGATCGTCGGCGACATGCGCAGGAACTGACTTAGTAGCAGCTCTCTTCCAGCTCTTTCTCTAGACGGGCGCGCGTGGCATTCAGCTCCAACTCCGCCAGCAGATTTTGCGCCTCTTCTGCCCACATCAGCCACGCTTGCTCTTGCAGCATACCGCGACGCAGGGTCAGATAAGTCAGCTTCTCTTCCAGACTCAGACTGTCTGGATCGGCAAACTGCTCGTTCGCCAGCAATTGGTATTTTTCCAATCGCTCGTTGTGCAGATGGGTTTGCTGAGTCAGGGATTGACGCACCGGGGCTATCGGATAGTGGCTGCAAGCCAGCAGGCGCACCAGCAGTTCATCGCGCTGCGGGCGCTCTTCTACTGAGGTGCTGAGCCAGTTTTGCAGGCACTGACGCCCGGAATCGGTAATGCTATACACTTTGCGATCAGGTTTACCTTC
>JBOFCH010000486.1:0-2483 GCA_051645985.1 Plesiomonas sp.
CGGACTACCGGTGAGAAAATGCTGCCGTGGTTGCTGGCACTGTTCATTCTCAGTGTGATCGGTATGTTCGTGATCCCGTTCACCGGGCACATTACCTTAACGCTGCTGATGATCCCGTTTTGCTTGCTGGCAGTGGCCAATGGCGCAATTTATCCGATTGTCGTTGCCAATGCGCTGGGCGCTTGGAAAGAGCACACCGGTAAAGCGGCGGCACTGCAAAATGCGCTGCAATTGGGTCTGAGCTTCCTCGGTAGCATGATGGTTTCTTGGCGTGCAGATAATGCTCTGCAAGCGACGACCCAAACCATGCTGCTGATGGCTGGGCTGGTGATTGTAGGTTACTTTATCCAAAGTGTCCGCGCCCGTCAGACTGCACTGGAGCCACATCAGGCACAATCCTGATCAACGGCCGTCAACGGCGGCAAAGTCGCGTTCCAACAAAAAAGCAGGGAAATATCCCTGCTTTTTTAATGCGTGCTAATTCACTCGTTATAGCTCACTCGTTATAGTTCATTCGCTCTAGCTCATTAGTAATAGCCGCTCGTCATCGTTTATGACGCATGTTGCATGACATCTTACGCTGCCGGTACCGCTTGGTGCTGCGGTAAACTGATATCCACTTCGGGCCAGTAGTGTTCGGCATACCTCGCCAGCAAAGCCCCTTGCTCAATCAGGTGCGCCAAACGCATCAACAAAAACTCGTGCCCCGGCGAATCGGTGAGCCCAGCCGACGCCCTAGCCACCAGCATCAACGCTTTACTCCATCCCCCGTCGGCCAGCTCGAGCAATACCGGATCGTAAAAGTTTTCCGGCACGCTCACGATGTTGCCCTCTCGACGATAGCGCAGAGGTTGATTGTCGTCCTCCAACTGCTGCCAGAGCCGAACCGCCGCACGGATATCCGCAGCCGTCACCACCTCAGCACGGTACTCACATTCCATCAAATGCGATGCAGTAGGATACTGCACGGTATAGGGTAATGATGCGCCGCTGGCCGTGCGTCCCCGTGCAGAATAACGGACGGTATGGAATAAGCTCGCCTGATGTAGCGGGACATGCCGCAAGATCTGACATCGCATTAACTCATCTTGTAAAGAATCAGAACACCACAGCCACACCGACGTACCGTGCGCCAACCACTGCGGTAGCATGTCCAGTGGACGCTGCATATTATTCAATACCAAGCTCAGTTCATGCGGCGTAAACGAAAACGCTGGCTTGCTACGCATTAACTCGCGCCAATAATGTCGACGATCCAAGGCCAATCGGCCATGACACAAGGCATCGCCGAACAACACCACTTTGTCCTGATTGCGCCCCTGACGCCGTAGCATATCCCGCAATATTGATGCGCAGTGGTGCTCAGAAATGATATGTGTGTTTTCTGTAACCATCTGGCGCTCAGCCTCTCTGCATTCCAATCCATAACCCTATGACTGCTTATATGACAGAATAGTTGTATGTAAAAATAATGGAATGAGAGATTAGTTAAAAAAAAGACTGCTCAAGGCAGTCTTTTATTCTAAATTGATAGCTTAATCACAAATACTGACCAGCACGCAGCGCTTCAATACGCTTATCCAATGAAGGATGGCTCATAAACAGCTCACTGAAACTCTTTTTGCCACCGTTAATACCAAACGCCATCATGGAGCCTTGCATTTGTGGCTCATAGCTGGTTTTCAGACGCTCCAGCGCAGCCACCATCTTGTCACGGCCAACCAGTTTGGCCGAGCCAGCATCCGCGTGGAATTCGCGGTAACGGGAGAACCACATCGCGATGATGCTGGCCAGAATACCGAATACCAATTCCAGCACCATGCTGACCGCAAAGTAAATCATCGGATTGCCGTTGCTGCTCTCTTCTTCATCACTGTTGGACAAAAAGCCCGCCGCAACTTGCGCAATAATGCGGGAGATAAAAATAACAAAGGTGTTCAGCACGCCCTGAATTAGGGTCATTGTCACCATGTCACCGTTCGCCACGTGGCTCACTTCGTGGGCCAGTACTGCTTCCGCTTCATCACGGGTCATGTTCTGCAACAAGCCTGAACTCACCGCAACCAATGAGTTATTACGGCTTGGGCCGGTCGCAAACGCGTTAATATCCATCGAGGGATAAATTGCCACCTGCGGCATAGCAATCCCGGATTGCTGCGCCTGACGACGGATAGTTTCGACCAACCAGCGCTCCACTTCGTTGGATGGCTGCTCAATCACCTCTCCCCCGACGGAACGCAGAGCCATCCACTTGGAGAGCATCAGAGAGACCAGTGAACCACCAAAGCCGAACAAGCCAGCCATAATCGCCAAACCAGCAACACTGCTGGACTGAATACCGGTCAGACTCAATACCAAACCAAAGACCAGCATCACTGCCAGGTTGGTTAATAAAAACAATGCAATGCGCATCATAACTGCTACTTCCTTAGACTCTCAGTTAGGGGGAGTTGATGGGATAATATGGGATGAATGTCATCTTT
>JBOFCH010000487.1:0-2047 GCA_051645985.1 Plesiomonas sp.
TGACCGGTCGTACCGGTTAAAAACGCCGCCGGAATGAAAACTGAAGACAGCACCAAGACCACCGAAATCAGGGCGGTCGAGATCTCGTTCATCGCCGCCAGCGACGCATCTTTGGCCGACAAGTGCTGCTCATGCATCAAACGCTCGACGTTCTCCACCACCACAATGGCGTCATCCACCACCAGACCGATGGCCAAGATCATCCCGAACAACGTCAGTAAGTTGATCGTAAAACCCAACGCCAGCATACCGACGAACGTACCGATCAAGGCCACAAACACCGCGGCAATTGCTATCAGGGTCGCCCGCACACTTTGCAAGAACAGATAGACCACCGCAATCACCAGCACAATGGCTTCCACCAACGTGTGCAATACGTCCTCTATCGAGATACGCACGAAATCGGTGGTATCTAGCGTGATCTTATAGTCCATGCCATCTGGAAACGTCGGTTTCAATCGCTCTAACGTCTCCGCTACCTTCTTGGACACTTCTAGCGCGTTGGCACCGGGAGCCAGATACACCGCCAAAAAGGTTGCCGGGACTTTATTCAGCGCCGTATCCACCAAATATTGCTTAAGACCCAGTTCGGCTTTCGCCACATCCTGCACTCGCACCAACGCCGCGCCGTTGTTGTCCGCCCGCAAAATGATGCTTTCATACTCAGAGGGCTTCACATACGGATTTTGAGTAACCACCGGATAGGTCAGCTGCGTGCCCGGAGGGTTGGGAGCCTGCCCTATCTGACCGGCACTGAACAATTTGTTCTGATTCGCCACCGCTTGCTGAACGTCGTCAGTGGTCACCCCCAAGTTGGCCATTTTCTCGGGATTCAGCCAGATACGCATCGCCTGATCGGCAGCGCCCAATACCGAAGCCTGACCGGCACCGGGAATGCGTTTAATCGCATCCAGCACGTAAACGTTGGCATAATTTGCAATGTAATCCGCGCTATAACGCTGCTCAGGGGAATACACCCCCACCAGCATCAAGATACTGGAAGAGCGTTTTTGAACCTGAACACCGTTTTGCTGCACGGCTTGCGGCAACCGCGGTAACGCCAGACTGACGCGATTTTGTACTTGCACCTGCGCAATATCTGGATCGGTGTCTAAAGAGAAATAAACACTGATGTTCATCTGCCCGTTGGATGAGCTGCTGGATGTCATGTACAGCATGTTATCCACGCCGTTAATTTGCGCCTCTATCGGGCCGGCAACTGACTGAGACAGGGTTTGCGCATCCGCCCCCGGATAGACGGCCGTCACTTGTACCTGCACCGGCGTCATCGACGGGTACTGCTCAACCGGCAGGTTCAGTGCGGAAATCACCCCAGCCAGCACAATCACGAGCGACAAGACAGTGGCAAAAATTGGTCGTTCAATAAATACACGGGAAAACATGAT
This sequence comes from Plesiomonas sp., assembly GCA_051645985.1. Lineage (GTDB taxonomy): Bacteria > Pseudomonadota > Gammaproteobacteria > Enterobacterales > CAMTGL01 > Plesiomonas. Next base: position 1,407 of record JBOFCH010000487.1, read on the forward strand.
TCTGCCCCCTGATCATTGCGCCTGTGCCGGCTGGCGGTTAACGGCCGGTTGACTTGTTTCAGTCTTCGACTCGGCACTCGGCGCAGCAACTAAGGTCGCAACCACAGGGGTATCCGGTCGTAGCATCATGCCGCCTTCGATCACTACCTGCTCACCCATCTGTAAACCTTGTTCAATCAACCAATCATTACCGACATAGGCACCGACCTTGACCGCACGGTATTCCGCCTTATTATCTTTCGTGACAACCCAGACAAAATGCCCGTTCGCCCCCTGCATCACCGCCGATTGCGGGATCAGAATCGCATTCGGACTGATCGCCCCTTTGACGGTGACTCGGACAAACTGACCTGGACGCAGTTTACTATCGGCATTCTTGAAACTGGCACGTACCAAAAAGGTGCCGGTTTTGGGGTCATATTCGGCATTGGCAAAGGTGATCCGGCCGGTTTCTGGGTACACGGAGTTATCTGATAAGGTCAGCTGTATCTCAAATTGGCTATCCGGCGGCGAGCGCAACTGCCCTTGTCGCATCATCTCATCTCGTTTGAGTGACTGCGCCTCGGAAATACTAAAGTTCACCCACATCGGTGACAGCGCCGCCACATAAGTCAGCTTGTCACTGGCTGTGACATAGGTTC
>JBOFCH010000488.1:0-6027 GCA_051645985.1 Plesiomonas sp.
TCTTCGGGTTCCGGGCCTACATCACTTATACATCTAGCAGTAAACGGGTTGGGTCTTCCAGCAGATCCTTCACCGCCACGAGGAAGCTGACCGATTCACGGCCGTCAATTAAACGGTGATCGTAAGACAGTGCCAGATACATCATTGGCAGGATCTCGACTTTACCGTCTACCGCCATTGGGCGGTCTTTAATCGCATGCATACCCAAGATCGCGCTTTGTGGCGGGTTAATAATTGGCGTCGACATCAAAGAGCCAAACACCCCACCATTGGTAATAGTAAAATTACCGCCCGTCAGATCTTCAACGGTCAGTTTGCCATCACGGCCCTTCTCGGCCAGTACCTTGATGCTCTTTTCAATATCCGCCAGACTCAAGGTGTCGCAATCACGCAGTACCGGTGTGACCAAACCGCGCGGCGTAGAGACCGCCATACTCAGATCGAAGTAGTTGTGATAAACGATATCATTGCCATCAATAGAAGCGTTGATCTCAGGGAAGCGTTTCAGGGCTTCAACCACCGCCTTCACATAAAACGACATAAAGCCCAGACGCACACCGTGGCGCTTCTCGAACACCTCACCATACTGCTTACGCAGTGTCATGATGGGTTTCATGTTGACCTCATTAAAGGTGGTCAGCATGGCGGTGGTGTTTTTCGCTTCCAACAAACGCTCAGCGATGCGTTTACGTAAACGCGTCATCGGCACACGTTTTTCACTGCGACCGGCCAACAATGTCGGCGCAGTAGCCGCCACAACAGGTGCCTCAGCAACTACCGGCTGTGATTTCCGCAGCTCAGTGACATATTTCTCGACATCTTCGCGGGTAATACGCCCACCCACGCCAGAACCTTTAATGTTGGCCGGATCCAGATTATGCTCCGCGACCATACGGCGCACCGCCGGACTGAGCGCATCCGAACTCTCTTCGGTCAGCGCCGCAGTATGACGCTGTGCCGGCGTCGCCACTGGTTCAGACAGCTTGGCCGCAGTCGGCTCACCCGCCACGGCGACCGGACGTACTCGGCCAATCAACTGACGCCCAGTCACGGTCGCACCCTCTTCTTCCAGCACCACATCCAACACACCATCATCGGTTGCCGGCACTTCCAGTACCACTTTATCGGTTTCAATTTCAACGATCACTTCGTCACGCGCGACGCTATCACCCGGTTTTTTATGCCAGGTTGCGATGGTGGCATCGGCAACGGATTCAGGCAGATCCGGAACTAAAATATCTATGCTGCTCATAAAAAATCCTTCGTTATTTGTTCTTATTCCGTGCGCAAGGCATCGTCAACCAGGTTCTTTTGTTGTTGGGTATGCAATGACATATAACCGACTGCCGGAGAAGCCGATGCTGGGCGACCGGCATAGTTCAGTGTTGCCTGAGCCGGGATTACCTGACGCAAGTTGTGCTGGCTGCAATACCATGCCCCTTGGTTCAGCGGCTCTTCCTGACACCAGATATAGTCAGTCACATGGGCGTAAACACTCAGCAGCGCTCGCACGCTCTCATACGGGAATGGATACAACTGCTCAATTCGGATGATCGCCACATCGCTCTGTTCATTCTTACGACGCTGCTCCAGCAGATCGTAGTACACCTTACCGGAGCACAGCACCACACGGCGCACCTTGGCCGGATCCAGCGCATCAACCTCACCGATAGCCGGCAAGAATTGCCCGTTAGCCAGCTCTTCCAAACTAGAGACGGCCAGCGGATGACGCAACAGGGACTTCGGTGACATCACCACCAGTGGACGGCGCATCGGACGCACCATCTGGCGACGCAACATATGGTAAACCTGCGCGGGCGTTGACGGCACACACACCTGCATGTTTTGTTCTGCGCACAGCTGTAAATAACGCTCCAAGCGCGCCGAGGAGTGCTCTGGCCCTTGACCTTCGTAGCCATGCGGTAACAGCAGCGTTACCCCGCACATCCGGCCCCATTTCTGCTCACCGGAGCTGATAAACTGGTCGATCACCACCTGAGCACCGTTGGCAAAATCACCAAACTGGGCTTCCCAAATCACCAACGAGCGCGGTTCAGCCGTCGCATAACCGTATTCAAAGGCCAATACCGCCGCTTCCGACAGTACCGAATCCCAAACTTCAAACTTGCCCTGTCCGTGATGAATGTGCGCCAGTGGCTGATAAATGCTGGCATCATTTTGGTTATGTAACACCGCATGACGATGAAAGAAGGTCCCGCGCCCCGCATCCTGACCGGACAGCCGGACATTCACTGACTCATCCAACAAGGTGGCGTAAGCCAACGTTTCGGCAAAACCCCAGTCCAGCAAACGCTGACCTTCAATCATTTCACGGCGATCCGCATAGATTTTCTCTACCCGCGGATGCAAGACATGACTTTCTGGATATTGGCAAACCCGGCGCCCCAAGTCCTGCAAACGGGATAATTCAACACCGGCCGGATAGGCCATATCCCATTCGTGTCCCAGATACGGTGCCCAGTCAACCGAATGCATTTGCATCGGACGCCATTCCGGCACGACGCAATCACCTTTATCCAGTGCATCACGGTAATGATTCACCATCTCGGTGGCGTCTTCTTGCAAAATTAAGCCGCTTTCGATTAACCGATCCGCATAAATCTTACGGGGTGTTGGATGTTTTTTAATCTTCTGGTACATCAGCGGCTGCGTTGCATTTGGCTCGTCCGCTTCGTTATGGCCATGACGGCGATAACAAACCAAGTCGATCATCACATCGCGCTTGAAGGTAAAGCGATAATCCAATGCCAAACGGGCTACAAAAGCGACCGCTTCAGGATCATCCGCATTCACATGGAAAATCGGGGCCTGTACCATTTTGGCAATATCAGTACAGTATTGGGTTGAACGGGTATCTTTCGGGTTGGAGGTGGTAAAACCAATTTGGTTGTTAATCACAATCCGGATGGTGCCGCCGACTTTGTAACCGCGAGCCTGCGACATATTAAAGGTTTCTTGTACCACACCTTGGCCAGTAATCGCCGAATCCCCGTGAATCGTGATCGGCAGAACCGTACTGCCATCATGATCGCCCAGACGATCCTGACGCGCACGCACAGACCCCACCACCACCGGATTCACAATCTCAAGGTGTGACGGGTTAAACGCCAAAGCCAAATGTACCGTACCGTGTTCGGTGGCAAAGTCAGACGAGAAGCCTTGGTGATATTTCACATCCCCGGTACCCCAGCCTTCGTCATGCTTACCGGCAAAAGCATCAAACAGGTCGGCCGGTTTCTTACCCAGCACGTTCACCAACATGTTCAGACGGCCACGGTGTGCCATCCCCATCACCACTTCACGGGCGCCATGCTGGGCCGAGCCACGGATCAACTCTTTGACCAGCGGGATCATGGCATCGCCACCTTCCAAGGAGAAACGTTTAGCCCCCGGGAAACGCGCACCAATATAACGCTCCAGACCTTCTGCGGCCGTCAGCTCCGCCAGAAAAGTACGCTGCTCTAGCGGCGTAAACTCCGGCTTGCCTTGTACCGATTCCAAACGCTGCTGGATCCAGCGTTTCTCTTCGGTACTGGTGATATGCATGTACTCAGCGCCAACTGCCCCACAATAGGTTTCATTCAGCGCTTGATACAGTGCCGATAAAGGCAGACTCTCTTGCCCACAAGCAAAAGAACCCACATTAAACACGGAGCCAAAATCATCGGCGGTCAGGTTATGGAATGTCGGGTCTAGATCGGCTACGGGATCTTGTTTCCACAGCCCCAGCGGATCCAGATTGGCCTGCTGATGACCGCGAAAACGGAATGCGTTAATCAGTTGCAGCACCCGCACCTGCTTAACGTCTGCCTCAGGATCGGCTTGGGTATGGCGGTAACGCGCCGGCTCTTGGGCCAGCTTGCGAAAATAATCGCGCACCCGTGAATGCGGCTGCTCGGCAGCTACACTCACCACCGGCAAGCTATCGAAGATGGCCCGCCAATTTTCATCAACCGATGCCGGATCAGTGAGGTAATCTTCATAGAGTTGTTCGATATAGGTTTGGTTAGCTCCCGCCAGCGGGGAAGAATCCAACCAGTCCTGAATGACTCCGTTTTCCATCTTAATCCCTTTTAATTATTTGTTGTTTTGCCGTGGTGTTATACCCCTTCCCGGTGATGTTGCAGGGTATGGTCGGCCTACAACATCGCACAGTCGGGATATATTGCCCAGATGGGAAAACCGGGCCTCTTCTTTTTACTTTCACCGCAGATAGTTAACGTATTCGTTCAACGATTTCAATCAGCGCGCAACATATCCTAATCTTTTGTGCGCTTAATCGGCTGAACCGTTCCGTCTTTTAGACTATCCGGTCGATGGCTTACTGTACTTAAACCGCTTTTTGCAACAGCATCGACTTAATGTGTCCAATCGCTTTCGTAGGATTTAATCCCTTAGGACATACATTAACGCAATTCATAATTCCATGGCAGCGGAATACACTGAAAGCATCATCCAAATCAGCCAAACGCTCTGCTGTAGCAGTATCACGACTGTCAATCAGGAAACGGTATGCTGCCAGCAAGCCAGCTGGGCCGACAAATTTATCCGGATTCCACCAGAACGATGGGCAGGACGTAGAGCAGCAAGCGCATAAGATGCACTCATACAGGCCATCCAGATGCTCACGCTCTTGTGGTGACTGAATAAACTCTCGCTCTGGTTGCTGCTTGCCGTCATTGATCAGATACGGTTTGATTTTTTCGTATTGGGCATAAAACTGCCCCATGTCGACAATCAGATCGCGGATCACCGGCAACCCCGGCAACGGACGGATCACAATGCTATTTTGACCAGCACCGGTCAACGCTGACAGCGGCGTCACACAGGCCAACCCATTTTTGCCATTCATGTTAATGCCATCAGAACCACAGACGCCCTCACGGCACGAACGGCGAAACGCCAAGGTTGGGTCTTGTTCTTTTAACTTGATCAGCGCATCCAGCACCATCATGTCGCGCCCTTCCTCGGTCTCCAAACGCAACGTCTGCATATAAGGTGCCGGATCGGTTTCCGGGTTATAGCGATAAATCGAAAACTGCACTTGCATACCCTGACTCCTTATTCCCTTAATAGGTACGTGCTTTCGGAGGGAAGGCCGGACGTAATGTCGGCTCCATGTTGACCTGACGACGGCTCATACTGTCCGTTACCGGATTGTATAAGGAGTGGCACAGCCACTGCTGATCATCGCGATCAGGGTAGTCAAAGCGGCAATGTGCACCACGACTTTCGGTGCGGAAGTTAGCCGCGACTGCCGTGGCATACGCCGTATCCATCAGGTTATCCAGCTCCAGACACTCGACCCGTTGGGTATTAAAATCGGCAGAGGTATCATCCAGACGCGCCGTTTTCAGACGTTCACGGATAGTCTTCAGCTCTTCCAATCCTTCGGCCATGGCCGCACCTTCCCGGAACACCGAGAAGTTACGCTGCATGCAGCTTTGCAAGTCTTTACGGATTTGTACTGGGTCTTCGCCGTTACGGGTACTGTTCCAGCGATTAACGCGCGCCAACGACGCCTCAATATCTGACTCACTGGCCGCGCGCGCTTCACTTTGCGCTGCTAAGGTTTCGCCCAGATGCAAACCGGTGGCTCGGCCAAAGACCACCAGATCCAGCAGTGAGTTACCGCCCAGACGGTTCGCCCCGTGAACCGACACACACGCGATTTCACCGACCGCAAACAGGCCTTGGATATCCACATCACGGCCATCGGCAGTTTGTCCCAGCGCCTGTCCACTAACCTGAGTCGGAATACCGCCCATCATATAGTGGCAAGTCGGGATCACCGGAATTGGCTCCTTCACCGGATCAACATGAGCAAAAGTTCGTGACAGCTCACAGATCCCCGGCAGGCGTGATTCCAGCACCTCTTTACCCAAATGATCGAGCTTGAGTTTGAGGTGTGGCCCCCACGGCCCATCACAGCCACGCCCTTCACGAATTTCAATCATCATGGAGCGCGCCACCACATCACGGCCCGCCAAGTCTTTGGCATTCGGC
>JBOFCH010000489.1:0-2980 GCA_051645985.1 Plesiomonas sp.
CAGCGTGGGCGAAAGTGACCGTTAACGGTCAGCCAGCCCTGCGCGAAACCGACACCTTCGATACCTTCATGGAATCCTCTTGGTATTACTCCCGTTATACCTGCCCGGATTACAACGACGGTATGCTGAACCCTGCCGCAGCTAACTACTGGCTGCCAGTGGATCAGTACATCGGTGGTATCGAGCACGCGACCATGCACCTGCTGTACTTCCGCTTCTTCCACAAACTGCTGCGTGATGCCGGTCTGGTCAGCTCCGATGAGCCAGCCAAGCGCCTGCTGTGCCAAGGCATGGTTTTGGCCGACGCCTTCTACTACACCGGTAGCAACGGCGAGCGTATTTGGGTATCCCCAACCGACGCTATCATCACCGAGCGTGATGACAAGGGTCGCATCCTGAAAGCGCAGGACCAAGACGGCAACGAGCTGGTGTATGCCGGCATGAGCAAGATGTCCAAGTCCAAGAACAACGGTATCGATCCACAAGAAATGGTGGAGAAATACGGTGCCGACACCGTGCGCCTGTTCATGATGTTTGCCTCACCGGCAGAGATGACACTGGAATGGCAAGAATCTGGCGTAGAAGGGGCGAACCGCTTCCTGAAGCGTCTGTGGCGTCTGGCGTATGAGCATCTGGCACAAGGCCCTGTTGGCACTTTGGATGTCGCTGCACTGAACGCAGATCAAAAAGCGCTGCGCCGCGATCTGCATAAAACTATCGCCAAAGTCAGCGACGACATCGGCCGCCGTCAGACCTTCAACACCGCGATTGCGGCAATCATGGAGCTGATGAACAAGCTGACCCGGATGTCACAGGAAACGGCGCAAGATCGCGCCCTGCTGCAAGAAGCCTTGCTGGCAGTCGTTCGCATGCTGTACCCAATCACTCCGCACATCTGTTTTGCCCTGTGGCAAGAGCTGGGTGGCGAAGGTGATATTGACGTCGCACCGTGGCCGGTGGCTGATGAAGCCGCGATGGTTGAAGATAGCAAGCTGGTGGTGGTACAGGTCAACGGTAAGCTGCGTGGTAAAATCACCGTAGCCGCCGATGCGACCGAAGAGCAAGTGAAGGCAGTCGCTTTTGCTGATGCTAACATCGCCAAGCACATGGAAGGCGTAAGTATCCGTAAGGTGATCTACGTACCGGGCAAACTGCTGAACGTGGTTGTCGGCTAATACAGGAGCATTTACGTGCTGAAAGCATCGCTACTCAAGCCGTTAATGACAATCCTGACCGTGGTGGCATTAGCCACCACGGCAGGCTGTGGTTTCCACCTGCGTGGAACAACCCAAATTCCGCAACCGCTGCAAAAAATGAGCCTGCAAAGCTATGATCCGTATGGCCCGCTAACCCGAGCCGTGCGTGAACAGATGCAGCTCAACGATATCACCATCGTCAGTGACATCACGCCGGGCGTGCATCAGTTACCGACCCTGCGAATCAACAGCGCCAGCCAAGGCGATGCGGTGGTCTCGGTGTTCCGTAACGGTATCGCCGCCGAGAAGAATATTACCTTGAACGTCAACGCCAGCGTATTGATCCCGGGTAAGGATCTCTATCCGCTGTCGGTTCAAGTCACCCGTTCATTCTTCGATAACCCGAATACGGCACTCGCCAAAGCGGCCGAAGAAGATCTGCTGCGTGACGAAATGTACGAAGAAGCGGCCCGCCGCCTGATGCTCAAGTTGCTGACGATCCAATCGGCCCGTACCCCTGCGGCCACGGATACCCAGCCGGCTGCACCAGCTCAGGCACAATAATCTGACCCTGATGAATAAAATTTATCCGGAACAACTCGGCGCGCAACTGCAACATGGGCTGCGCGCCTGTTACCTGCTCCTTGGTAATGAACCTCTGCTGCTGCAAGAAAGTCTCGACACCTTGCGTCAGCACGCCCGCCAAAATGGCTTTGAAGAGCGCCACAGTTTTACGCTCGATAATCGTACCGATTGGGAAGCCATTTTTGACTGCGCACAAGCCATGAGTCTGTTTTCTGCCCGTCAAATCATTGAGCTGACCTTGCCAGACAGCGGCCCCGGCACCCATAACAGTGAGCCACTGGTCACGCTAGCTGGCATGTTACATCCCGATATCCTGTTACTGCTCCAAGGGGGCAAACCAACGCGAGCGCAGGAAAATAGCAAATGGTTTAAAGCGTTATCACAACAAGATGCGACTTTAGTGAGCTGTCTGACTCCCGAGCTGGCACAGCTGCCACGCTGGGTCAGTCAGCGCGCGCGCACCCTGAAACTGCAATTGGATGAACCGGCGCTGCATCTGCTGTGTCACTGCTACGAAGGCAATCTGCTGGCGCTCGGTCAAGCACTGGAGCGTTTGCGCCTGCTTTATCCGGATGGCAAATTATCACTGCCGCGCGTCGAATCAGCCGTCAATCAATCGGCGCACTTTACCCCGTATCACTGGCTGGATGCGCTACTCGAAGGTAAAACGAAACGCAGCTTGCGCATTTTGGAGCAGCTGAAAAACGAAGATGTCGAACCGGTGATCCTGCTGCGCACCCTGCAACGGGAATTGCAATTGTTGCTGCAATTCCACCAGCAGATGCAACGCGGCGTGCCATTGCGCACGCTGTTTGACCAGCACAAAGTGTGGCAAAATCGCCGCCCTCTGCTGACCCACGCACTGCAACGCCTCACATTGCCACAGCTTAATATCCTGTTTACGCAATTAGCGGCATTGGAGCGCAGCGTGAAGCAAGATTACAGCAACGATCCGTGGCCGGCGCTACAAACCTTAAGTTGCGGCGTCTGTGGTCATGTGCTGGATTTGGCGTCGCCACCAGCATGAGCGGGTATAATTCATCCACCGCAGCAGAACTGCCACTGATTGGCCTGTATGGCGGTACCTTTGATCCACTGCATCGCGGTCACTTGGAGCCGGTACAAGCGCTCGCGCACGCTTTGCAGCTGACCCAAGTGCGACTAATGCCGAATAATGTGCCGCCGCATCGGCCACAACC
>JBOFCH010000490.1:0-4618 GCA_051645985.1 Plesiomonas sp.
GAAAAAACCGAAGCCGAACTGCAAAAGCTGAAAATGATGTCACCGATGTCTGCCGAAGCCACCGTGGTTCGCGGTTACATTGATTGGATGTTGCAGGTGCCTTGGCATCAGCGCAGTAAAGTAAAAAAAGATCTGGCGAAAGCACAGCAAATTCTGGATCAGGATCACTACGGTCTGGCGCGTGTCAAAGAGCGTATTCTGGAGTATTTGGCGGTACAAAGCCGGATTAACAAAGTTAAAGGCCCGATCCTGTGTCTGGTTGGCCCACCAGGGGTAGGTAAAACGTCACTGGGACAATCCATTGCTCAGGCGACCGGCCGTAAATACGTGCGTATGGCGCTTGGCGGCGTGCGTGATGAAGCGGAGATCCGCGGTCACCGTCGGACTTACATCGGCTCCATGCCGGGTAAATTGATCCAGAAAATGGCCAAAGTGGGCGTGAAAAACCCGCTGTTCCTGCTGGATGAGATCGACAAAATGGCCTCCGATATGCGCGGCGACCCAGCCTCAGCCTTGCTGGAGGTGTTGGATCCAGAGCAGAACTCGACGTTCAACGATCACTATCTGGAAGTCGATTACGACTTGTCTGATGTGATGTTCGTGGCGACGTCTAACTCCATGAATATCCCAGGGCCGTTGCTGGATCGTATGGAAGTGATCCGTCTGTCCGGTTATACCGAAGATGAAAAACTGAACATCGCTCAGCGCTATTTGCTGCCAAAACAGATTGAACGTAATGCGCTGAAACCACACGAGCTGACAGTAGAAGAAAGCGCCCTGATCGGCATTATTCGCTACTACACCCGTGAAGCTGGCGTGCGGAGTTTGGAACGTGAAATCTCCAAATTGTGCCGTAAAGCGGTGAAAAATCTGTTGCTGGATAAGAGCCTTCAGACCATTACTATCAACGACAAGAACTTGAAAGAGTTCTTAGGTGTACAGCGCTTTGATTACGGTCGTACCGATGGTGAAAACCATATCGGTCAGGTCACTGGCTTGGCGTGGACTGAAGTGGGCGGCGATCTGCTGACTATTGAAACCGCCTCTATGCCGGGTAAAGGCAAGCTGACCTACACCGGCTCGCTGGGTGAGGTGATGCAAGAGTCGATTCAGGCGGCAATGACCGTGGTGCGTTCACGGGCTGAGAAACTGGGAATTAACCCCGATTTCTATGAAAAACGTGATATCCATGTGCACGTCCCGGAAGGGGCGACGCCGAAGGATGGCCCGAGTGCTGGTATTGCTATGTGTACCGCGCTGGTTTCTTGCCTCACCGGTAACCCAGTACGTGCCGATGTGGCGATGACGGGTGAAATCACCTTGCGTGGTCAGGTTCTGCCAATTGGTGGTTTGAAAGAAAAACTGCTGGCAGCACACCGTGGTGGCGTGAAAGTGGTGCTGATCCCAGAGGAGAACCGCCGCGATCTGGAAGAGATCCCAGAGAACGTGATTGCCGATTTGCAGATCCATCCGGTGAGCAAAATCGATCAGGTGCTGACTCTAGCACTGGAAAATAATCCGTTTGGTGCAGAGCTTCCGGCAGCGAAAGCGTGATCTGCTGCAAGAAGCGCAGATAAATGTGAGACTGGCAGGGTCAGATGGCCTTGCCAGTCTTTTTTTGTACCGTTACCGTATTACAGTCAAAGCTGCTCAGCCCTTGTGCTACGTGGCTTGCAACTTAAACAGACCGGCGTGATGTCAGCTTGCCAAGCAGTATCAAGACTGATATAAAAGCGCCATCGTAGCCCTGAAGGACATCACCGGGCACGATATGAGATTCTTAGAGGGGATGAAGAGTGAATAAGTCTCAACTGATTGACAAGATTGCGGCGAATGCTGACATTTCTAAAGCCGCAGCAGGTCGTGCGTTAGATGCTTTAATTGAGTCTGTAACCGAATCACTGCAAGCGGGTGATGATGTGGCTCTGGTCGGTTTCGGTACTTTTGCTGTGCGTGAGCGTGCTGCTCGTACTGGCCGTAACCCGCAGACCGGCAAGGAAATTGCCATCGCTGCTGCTAAAGTGCCAGCGTTCCGTCCGGGTAAAGCACTGAAAGATGCCGTTAATGGCTAATTAATCTCAATGCCGGGTGTTGGCGCGTCAATTAACAACCAACATTCTGCGGCACTGATTTCAAGGCGCATCTTATGATGCGCTTTTTTTCTTATTTGACAGCGTAACAAGACGGAGCATTGTCAACTCATGATGGACAAATTGCGCAGCGCTCAACATAGCATCGCGCTGAAAGTTGTGCTCGGTATCATTATTCTGTCGTTCGTTCTGACCGGTGTGCAGGGTTTCCTCAGCTCCACTGGCAACTATGTTGCTAAAGTGGATGGGCAGGAGATTACTAACCAACAGTTCGAACAGGCGTATCAAAGTGAGCGTAATAACTTACAACAACGCCTCGGGGATAATTTTAATACCTTAGCGGCTGACCCGAACTACCTGAACATGGTACGCAAAGACGTACTGAACCGTCTGATTGATGACGTATTGCTTGATAAATACGCAAAACAACTGAACTTGCGTGTCAGTGATGATCAAATCAAGCAAAGCATCGTTAACATGCCTGAATTCCAAAAAGACGGCCATTTTGATAATGCCCAATATCTGGAGCTGATCCAACGTGCTGGCTTTACGCCGGATGCGTTTAGTCAGTACATGCGCCAACAGATAGTGCGTCAGCAACTGCTGTCTGCCTTTACGGCGACTGACTTTGTCTTACCGAAAGAAAGCGAGCAGATGTTCGCCCTGCTGACGCAAGAGCGTAAGGTGCGTTTGGCTACACTGGCGGTAAAGCCACTGGAAGCCAAGCAAACTGTGACTGAGCAGGAAGAAAAAGCGTATTACGATGCGAATCCGACCAGCTTCATGTCACCTGAGCAGGTAAAAGTTCGCTACGTGGAGCTGAATGCCAATGCGCTGCAAGACGCGGTGAAAATCGATGATGCCGCGATTGCTCAGTACTATCAGGACAACAAATCGCATTTCAGCCAGCCAGAGCGTCGTAAGCTGAGCCATATTCTGGTTAGCAACGAGAAAGCCGCGCAGGACATCGAAACCGAACTTAAGCAAGGGGCTGACTTTGCGACTTTGGCGAAAACCAAGTCGGAAGACAAATTCTCTGGCCGTAACGGTGGCGATCTGGGCTGGGTTGAAAAAGGCGTGATGGCGCCAGAGTTTGAGCAAAGTGCATTTGCGCTGTCTGCAAAAGGCGATATCTCCGGGATCGTGAAAACGCAGTTTGGTTACCACGTGATCCGTCTGGATGACATCCAGCCGGCACAGGTACGTCCACTGTCCGAAGTGCGTGATGAAGTGGCTAAACAGTTGCGTCAAACCAAAGCGACCGATGAGTTTTATGCGCTGCAACAAAAAGCCAGTGATAAAGCGTTTGAGAACCCAGACTCTCTGGATGATGTGGCCAGTGCAACCGGCCTGAAGATCCAAGAAACCGGCCTGTTCAGTCAGCAGGAGATCCCGGCTGCGCTGAATTATCCGGCACTGGTTAAAGCGATTTTCAGCGATGATCTGATTGCCGGTAACAGCAACTCGGATGTGATCTCTGTCGACGACAGCCATGCTTTCGTGGTGCGCGTTGTTGAGCATAAAAACGAAGCACGTAAACCGTTTGAGCAAGTGAGTGCTGAAATTGCACAGATGTTGAAATTCCAGAAGGCACAAGTTGAAGCGCGTAAACAGGCGGAGCAACTGCTGACCGAGCTGCGTGCCGGCAAGGGTGATGCGGCGCTGAAAGTGGCTGGGGTAACGTTTGGTAGCGAGCAAACGTTGCAGCGTAACGCGCCCGATCAGCAACTGGCTAATACGGTATTCAGCTTGGCAAAACCCGCTGAAAGTAAGCCCGCTTACGGTATCAGTGAAAACGGTGAAGGGGATGTGGTTCTGATTGAGCTGCTGAGTGTGCAGAGCACGCCGAATCCTGAACTGGAAAAAATCTTTGCTCAGCAGCAACTGAATGCCGATATGTCAGTGACATTCGAAGCGATGCTGGCCAGCTTGCGTGCTAACGCTGAGATTAAATACGGTAAAATGGCAGAAACCGAGTAATATTCCGCGTTTTCTGTAACTGGATGTAACTACAAAGAGCCGCTTTTGCGGCTCTTTGCTTTTTCTGTGTTCTGTAATTGCTCAGCTGCATCGGTTTGCATACAGTCGGTCGCCATCAGGGTGATCATCTCGTTAGCACACACCTTGGCGACCAGCCCAGTAGGATGCAGAAACAGGATATAGACACCGATAAAACCGCATACGCAGATAATACGCAGATAAAAAGGAATGGACATAGGTGTTCAAGGTAGGGAAACAGGTATACAGCCCGGCACTCACCGCGGTTACACCGCGCGCTCAAGCGTACCATGCCAAGAGTCAACGTAACCTGCGGAGCAGATTACAGGTAAGCGTATTACTGTGGCTATGCTTACCTCTATTTAGCTCATTCAATGTACAGGGTGCGGAGCGCTACATCATCAACGGTGTTCCCATCGAGAACATTACTGCCGAGCCTTCAACGGCAGGGGTTGCGGTGGCAACGAAAGGTGCGGCGGGTGCATTAGTGCCGGAAGCCGCGAGTCAATCAACGCCGCGCATCAATATCA
>JBOFCH010000491.1:0-1721 GCA_051645985.1 Plesiomonas sp.
GCTAAATCCAAACCACTTAAACCGCCAAAGGCGCGCGCTTTTTCCAGCGCCAGCGCAGCATCTGGCTGTGCGCCGGCAATGATGCAGCCATTTTGAGCACCTTTTTCGCGCAGAATACGGGTCAGTTTACGGGTATCGATATCAGCGATGCCGACGACATTGTGGCGTTTGAGGTAATCAGAAAGGGTTTCGGTACTGCGGAAGTTACTGGCAATCAGGGGTAAATCACGGATCACAAGCCCTTGGGCATGAACGGCGGGGGATTCTTCATCTTCAGGGTTAGTGCCGACATTGCCAATATGAGGATAAGTGAGAGTAACAATCTGGCGGGAATACGAGGGATCAGTGAGAATTTCTTGATAACCGGTCATCGAGGTATTAAAAACAACTTCGCCAACCGCCGAGCCTTCTGCGCCAATTGCGGTACCTTTGAAGACGGTGCCGTCTTCCAGAACTAACAGTGCCGACCTACTCAAAACAACCTCCGTGAATATTTAATCTTTTTTACCACATAACCATTCATACACGAGAGCCAAAAGCGCTGTCAATCATGTTACATAATGAAATTTTGGCAAATTGCGCGAATTCTATAGACAGCCTTTCGGCTTGTCCAGAAAAAACACCAACTTTAGATATAAAAACCCACAACAAAGGTAAATAACGTCACATCACTATCAAAAGTAAGACAAAACAACAAAAGATAACCGTTTGCATGAGAAGATAACTTTTACTGAGGGCAAACAAGCCAGCAAAAATAGCAAAAATATAAAAAAAGGACTAAAGACGAAAAAAAACCGCACAAAGCATCAATTAATAATGCCTTTTGCACGGTTTTTAATTGAAAGCCTAGTTTTAATAAATAAAAACAGGCCTACCTATGCATACTGATGCAATCGTCAAGCAACACTTGATTAAAGGTTATGTAACCCAAGCACATCCTTCATGTCATACAGGCCGGCAGGCTGATTATGCACCCAACTCGCAGCGCGGACAGCGCCATTAGCGAAAGTCATCCGGCTCGATGCCTTGTGCGAAATCTCTACCCGCTCACCGATATCGGCAAACATCACGGTGTGCTCACCAACAATATCGCCCGCACGAATGGTGGCAAAGCCGATACTATCGCGCGCCCGCTCACCGGTGATCCCTTCACGGCTGTAAACCGCACACGTCGACAGATCACGACCCAGCGTGTCGGCGATCACCTCGCCCATCGATAACGCGGTACCGGATGGCGCATCAATTTTATGCCGATGGTGCGCTTCGATAATCTCGATATCGGTATAATCGCCCATCACCTGCGCAGCTTTTTCCAGCAACTTAAACACCACGTTGACCCCAACACTGAAGTTGGAGGCAAATACCACGCCGATCTCCTGCGCAGCATCAGCAATCGCCTGCTTACCGGCTGCATCAAAGCCGGTAGTACCAATCACCATATGTTTACCATGGCGACGGCAAAACGCCAGATGGGTCAAGGTGGCGGCCGGTACAGTAAAATCAATCAGGATGTCGAAATCACTGCCAATCGCCTCCAGTGACTCTTGTACCGTCACCCCCAATGGGCCGACGCCGGCCAACTCACCAGCATCCGCACCAATCAAACTGGAGCCGGAACGCTCAAGGGCGGCACCCAGCGTAACGCCGGAGGCGGCCTGTACCGCCTGAATCAACTGACGTCCCATTCGACCGGCCGCGCCGGCAATTGCGATTTTGATCAT
>JBOFCH010000492.1:0-2848 GCA_051645985.1 Plesiomonas sp.
TGGTGCAGCCTAAATCAGCCAAGGCGCAGCAATACCTGACCCAGCGCGGTCTGTCAGCGGAGGTGATCCACCGCTTTGGCATCGGCTTTGCGCCAGATGGCTGGGATAATGTTCTGCGCCGTTTTGGCGGCAATAACCCGGCACAACAACAAATGTTGTCGGATGCCGGTCTGTTGGTTCACAATGAAGAAAGCCACCGCACCTATGACCGTTTTCGCGAACGCGTGATGTTTCCTATCCGCGATCGGCGCGGACGGGTGATCGGTTTTGGGGGGCGGATCCTCGGCAGCGGTACGCCAAAATACTTAAACTCGCCAGAAACAGTCATTTTTCATAAAGGCCGTGAGTTATACGGTTTGTATGAAGCGCTGCAAACTAATCCGAAACCAGATCACTTATTAGTGGTCGAAGGTTATATGGATGTCGTAGCGCTGGCCCAGTTTGATATTAACTATGCCGTTGCGTCACTCGGTACCTCCACCACCGCAGAACATATTCAATTATTACTGCGCAGTACCGATAACGTTATCTGCTGCTATGATGGAGATAATGCCGGTCGTGATGCGGCATGGCGAGCGCTAGAAACCGCGCTGCCTTACCTCAATGATGGCAAGCAGCTCAAATTTATGTTCCTGCCGGATGGCGAAGATCCTGATACACTGGTTCGTCAGGAAGGCAAAGATGCCTTTGAGCTACGCATCGGACACGCATTACCACTGTCTGAGTTTTTATTTGAAACCCTGCTGCAACAGGTTGACCTGAGCAGCCGCGACGGTAAAGCCAAACTGAGCACACTGGCGATCCCGCTGATTGATAAAGTGCCGGGAATGACGTTGCGCTTATACCTGCGCAATATTCTTGGCCAGAAGCTCGGTATTTTGGATGAAAACCAACTGGAGCGGTTGCTGCCACGGGCGCAGCAGGAGCGAGTTTCCCCCGCCCCACAGATTAAACGCACCCCGATGCGGGTTCTGATTGGCCTGCTGGTACAACATCCGTCACTGGCGGAGCACGTGCCTTCATTGGCTGGGCTGGAGCAACTGACAATTCCGGGCTTACCGCTGTTTATCCAGTTGGTACAAGCCTGTCAGGCGCAACCCGGACTCACCACCGGCCAGTTACTGGAACATTGGCGCGGAACAAAAGAAGGCCAACAACTTGAAATGTTGGCGATGTGGAACCACATGATCACTGATGAGAATGTGGCCGACGAATTTTTGAACACGCTGGATCACCTCTACAGCCAATTAGTGGAGCAACGCATGAACCAGCTGATCGCGAAAGACCGAACACACGGCTTAAGTGCCGACGAGCGCAGGGAACTTGCCCTGCTAATCACTACAGCCAAACCGGGCAATGGCTAGTAGCTAGTAGAAAAAACGCCCAACTGTTATACTTGGCGGTTTACGCCGCAGCGTACTAGTTTCTTCTTTCAGACCTTGAAGTGTGGATATCGTCTTATGGAGCAAAACCCGCAGTCGCAGCTTAAGCTTCTTGTTACCAAGGGTAAAGAGCAAGGCTACCTGACCTATGCCGAGGTCAATGACCACCTGCCGGAAGATATGGTCGACTCCGATCAAATCGAAGACATTATCCAGATGATCAACGACATGGGTATTCAGGTGCTGGAAGAAGCACCCGATGCCGATGACCTGATGCTGGCAGAGAACCTCGCGGATGACGACGCAGCCGAAGCGGCTGCGCAAGTACTGTCCAGCGTGGAATCTGAGATCGGACGAACCACTGACCCGGTGCGCATGTACATGCGCGAAATGGGTACCGTAGAACTGCTTACCCGTGAGGGTGAGATCGATATCGCCAAACGTATTGAAGACGGTATCAACCAAGTACAATGCTCTGTTGCAGAGTATCCAGAAGCGATCACCTATCTTCTGGAGCAATATGATCGCGTCGAAGCGGGAACGTCCCGTCTGTCAGACCTGATTACTGGCTTTGTCGACCCGAATGCCGAAGAAGATATGGCACCTACGGCGACACACGTTGGTTCTGAGCTGTCAGAAGAACACCTGGCCGATGAAGATCTGGATGATGACGAAGAGGAAGAAGAGAGTGATGACTCTTCCGACGATGATGGCTCTATTGATCCTGAGTTAGCACGGGAAAAATTCACCCAGCTACGTGATCAGTACGAAGTCACCCGTCTGGCCATTAAAGCCAACGGGCGTAACCATCCCATCACCAATGAAGAGATCCAGAAACTGTCTGAAGTCTTCAAACAGTTCCGTCTGGTGCCAAAGCAGTTTGACTATCTGGTGAACGCCATGCGTTCCATGATGGAGCGTGTCCGTACTCAAGAGCGCATCATCATGAAACTGTGTGTAGAACAGTGCAAAATGCCGAAGAAAAACTTCGTCACTTTGTTCTCCGGCCATGAAACCAGCCCACTGTGGATGGAAAAAGCCTTGGCCGCCGGTAAACCGTGGTCAACGCGCCTGACTGAAGTCAACGAAGAAGTGCAGCGTTGCCTGCAAAAGATGCGTCAGATTGAAGAAGAGACTGGTCTGACTATCGAGCAGGTCAAAGACATCAACCGTCGTATGTCTATCGGTGAAGCGAAAGCACGCCGGGCGAAGAAAGAGATGGTTGAGGCTAACCTGCGTCTGGTGATCTCCATTGCCAAGAAATACACCAACCGTGGTTTGCAGTTCTTGGATCTGATCCAAGAAGGTAACATCGGTTTGATGAAGGCTGTGGATAAGTTTGAATATCGCCGTGGTTATAAGTTCTCAACCTATGCGACTTGGTGGATCCGCCAGGCGATCACTCGCTCTATCGCGGACCAAGCACGTACCATCCGTATTCCGGTACACATGATCGAAACCATCAA
>JBOFCH010000493.1:0-6247 GCA_051645985.1 Plesiomonas sp.
CCATTGACGGTGAAGATGCGCGCGACTTCGACGATGCGGTGTATTGCGAGCAGATCCCCTCTGGCGGCTGGCGCCTGTGGGTTGCGATTGCCGATGTGAGCTACTATGTGCGCCCGAAAACCGCGCTGGATGACGAAGCGCGTAACCGCGGCACCTCAGTCTACTTCCCATCGCAAGTGATCCCGATGCTGCCGGAAGTGCTGTCCAACGGCCTGTGTTCACTCAACCCGCAGGTCGATCGCCTGTGTATGGTGTGTGAAATGACCATCTCGGCCCGTGGTAAGCTGACCTCCTACACCTTCTATGAAGCGGTGATGAACTCTCACGCCCGTCTGACCTACAACAAGGTCTGGCGTATGCTGGAAGGGGATGAGGAGCTGCGCGAGCATTACGCGCCGTTGGTGCCGCACTTGGAAGAGCTGTACGGCCTGTACAAGATGCTGCGTAAAAACCGCAACCAACGTGGTGCCATCGATTTTGAAACCGAAGAGACGCAGTTCATCTTCAACGCTGAGCGCCGTATTGAGCGCATTGTGCCGCTGGTGCGTAACGATGCGCACAAGATCATCGAAGAGTGCATGATCTTGGCTAACATCTCGGCCGCGCGCTTTATGGAGAAATACCAAGAGCCGGCGCTGTACCGCGTGCACGATTTGCCAGGCGAAGAGCGCCTGACCGGTTTTCGCAGTTTCTTAAGCGAGCTGGGCCTGAGTCTGGGCGGTGGCATCAAGCCGGAGCCGGCCGATTATGCCAAACTGATGGAAGATGTGCGTGAGCGCACCGACCATGAATTGATCCAGACCATGCTGCTGCGCTCGATGAAGCAGGCGATTTACGATCCTGATAACCGGGGTCACTTCGGCTTGGCACTGGAAGCCTATGCGCACTTTACCTCGCCAATTCGCCGTTATCCTGACTTGTCACTGCACCGCGGTATCAAGTACCTGCTGGCCAAACAAGCTGGACAGACCAAAGAGCGTTGGACACCGACCGGTGGCTGGCACTACCTCGACAGCGATATGGATGTGCTCGGCGAGCACTGCTCCGTGTGCGAGCGTCGGGCTGATGATGCGACCCGTGATGTGTCAGATTGGCTCAAGTGTGAGTACATGCAAGATCACGTAGGCCAAGAGTTCCGTGGCGTTATTGCCGCAGTGACCGGCTTTGGTTTCTTTGTGCGTTTGGACGATCTGTTTATCGATGGTCTGGTACACGTCTCTTCACTGGCCAACGACTACTACCAGTACGATGCCATCGGTCAGCGCTTAATTGGCGAGAACCTAGGCAACATCTACCGTCTCGGTGATGTGGTGCAGGTGAAAGTCGCGGCTGTGCATCTGGATGAACGTAAGATAGACTTTATGTTGACCCAGACCGAGCGTCAGCCGCGCGGTGCGGGTAAAACGGCGCGCAAAGTGGCCAAAGAGTCGCTGAAGCAGGGTGCGACTCGCAAGGCGCGCGCTGGCGCAAAAGGCGCACCGTTATTTGAACCGACCCGGGCACCGGAAGGCCGCGGACCGAAAAAGTCCAAAGTGATCAAGTCGTCCCGCCCGTCTCATACCGGCGGAAGCAAGAAACCTAACCGGAAGAAGAAATAATCGTTCATGAGTGATGTTATTTTCGGTATACATGCCGTCAAATCCTTGCTGGAGTCTGATCCAGAGCGTTTCATCGATGTGTTCGTGCTTAAAGGTCGCGAAGATGAGCGTATGCGCCCGCTGCTTAACGAGTTGCGTCGTCTGGGGATCAGCATCCAGTTTGCCAACCGCGCCGTGCTGGATAATAAATCCGAAGGTGCGGTGCATCAGGGGATTGTGGCTCGGGTGACTGAAGCCAAGCAGTATGACGAGCATGACTTGGGCGATTTGCTCGACCGAGTGGATGTGCCTTTCCTACTGATCTTGGATGGCGTTACCGATCCACATAACCTCGGTGCTTGCTTGCGTAGTGCCGACGCCGCCGGTGTACATGCGGTGATCGCGCCACGCGATCGCTCGGCCAAGCTCAACGCCATTGCCAGTAAAGTGGCCTGTGGCGCGGCTGAGCATGTGCCGTTGATCAACGTGACCAACTTAGCCCGCACCATGCGGATGCTGCAAGAGCGCGGTGTCTGGCTGGTGGGGACTGCCGGTGAGGCGACGCACGATCTGTACCACAGCAAGCTGACCGGCCCACTGGCGATTGTGATGGGCGCAGAAGGTGACGGTATGCGCCGCCTGACCCGTGAGCATTGTGATGAGCTGATCAGCATCCCAATGGCCGGTACCGTCTCTTCTCTGAACGTATCGGTGGCAACCGGCGTATGCCTGTTTGAGGCGGTACGTCAGCGTTTGGCGGCCAAGTAATCGGTCTTTGGCCACGCGCCAAGCCAGTAACGAATGCCGACGTGGCCTTACGGGGTGACGTCGGTAATTTCAGCTCGCTCGTGTCTGTCTGCTGAGCGGTACAACTTTTCCGCATCTTGTTGACGTTTTCTCTGCGTCTTGTCTCGCTTTGTTCTGTGCCTTTTCTGTTTGCGGTGCGCGAATCTCCTTGTATTCCCCCTCTTGGTTCAGTACACTTCTGCGGCTTAAATTCAGTCGTACTTTAAAATCGTTCCTTGCTTCCGCGGGCTTGGCGACTGACCCGGATCGGAGGCTGAATAATCCGTAAGGAGCAATTGATGCGTCATTACGAAATCGTATTTATGGTTCATCCTGACCAGAGCGAACAGGTTCCAGGCATGATCGAGCGCTACACCGGCTCTATCAAAGCAGTAGGTGGTACTATTCACCGTCTGGAAGACTGGGGTCGTCGTCAGCTGGCTTACCCAATCAACAAACTGCACAAAGCTCACTATGTTCTGATGAACGTAGAAGCGACTCAGGAAGTGATTGACGAGCTGGAAACCAACTTCCGCTACAACGACGCTGTTATCCGTAACCTGATCATGCGCACCAAGCATGCAGTAACTGAAGCGTCTCCAATGGCTAAAGCGAAAGAAGAACGTCGTGAGCGTCGTGAAGATTTCGCTGGTGCTGATGACAGCGCAGAGGAAGCTGCTGAGTAATTATCGCTATGACAACGAATCGTCTGGCACTGTCCGGCACTGTGTGCAAGGCACCCAAGCGATCCGTCAGCCCCGCTGGAATTCCGCATTGTCAGTTCGTACTTGAACATCGTTCAGTACAGCAGGAAGCGGGATTTCAACGTCAAGCCTGGTGCCGCATTGTGGTGGTTCTGAGCGGGCAAGTGTCACAAGCCAATACTCACAGATTAGCGGTTGGCTGCAACCTGATAGCGAGTGGTTTTATCACCCAGCATCAGACCCGTAACGGGCTAAATCAATTAGTGTTGCATGCCGAGCAGATCGAATTTATAGATTCAGGAGACAAGCCACATGGCACGTTATTTCCGTCGTCGTAAGTTCTGCCGTTTCACAGCGGAAGGCGTTCAAGAGATCGACTACAAAGATACCTTCACTCTGAAGAACTACATTACCGAAAGCGGCAAGATTGTTCCTAGCCGTATCACAGGTACCCGTGCTAAGTACCAGCGTCAGCTGGCGCGCGCTATCAAGCGTTCACGTTACCTGGCTCTGCTGCCGTACACTGATTCTCATCAGTAATCGGCGACTGTCTGTATTTTGAGACTCTAAAGAGGACACGGTAATGGAAGTTATTCTGCTTGATAAAATTGCAAACCTGGGCAGCCTTGGTGACAAGGTAAACGTAAAGGCTGGTTACGCTCGTAACTACCTGGTGCCTCAGGGTAAAGCAGTGATGGCAACTAAGAAGAACATCGAGTTCTTCGAAGCCCGTCGCGCTGAACTGGAAGCCAAACTGGCTGAGACTCTGGCTGCGGCATCTGTACGCGCTGAAGCTCTGACCAACCTGGCTCGCGTAACCATCGCGTCTAAAGCTGGTGACGGTGGTAAACTGTTCGGTTCTATCGGTACTCGCGATATCGCTGATGCCGTAACCGCAGCAGGCGTTGAAGTTTGCAAGAGCGAAGTTCGTCTGGACAATGGTGCCCTGCGTACCACTGGTGAGCACGAAATCCGCTTCCAACTGCACGGTGAAGTATTTGCCACTGTAGTTGTAAACGTAGAAGCTGAAGCATAATTGTTTCGCTCCCTCGTTTAAAGAAGACGCCGGCTTATGCCGGCGTTTTTCTTTGTCTACGATCCGGTATTACGGATTTTCTATCCTGCGTCCGCGCGTTATACTCGCAGGCTCAGTCTATTTTTGTCAGCCGGCGGCTGGCGCTCTCAGATACAGCGAACGTCTATGGCGGTCAAACAAATAAAATCCTCGCGTAACGATACACAGGTTGATGGCATCAAGCTGCCACCCCATTCCCTCGAAGCTGAGCAATCGGTGCTGGGCGGGCTGATGCTGGATAATGAACGGTGGGATAACGTTGCCGAGCGCGTGGTCGCGCGGGACTTTTACAGCAAACCCCACCGCTTGATTTTTGAGCAGATGCAGCGTCTGCTGGAGAGAAGCCGACCGATTGACCTTATCACCTTGTCTGAATCGTTAGAGCAGCAAGGGGCTCTGGAAGATGTCGGTGGTTTTGCCTACTTGGCGGAGCTGTCGAAAAATACCCCGAGTGCGGCCAACATCGCGGCGTATGCCGATATCGTGCGTGAGCGTGCGGTGGTGCGCGAGATGATTGCGGTGGCGCATGAGATTGCTGACGCCGGTTACGATCCGCAGGGGCGTAACAGTGAAGACTTGCTCGATTTAGCTGAGTCCAAGGTCTTCCAAATTGCCGAAAATCGGGCCAGTAAAGATGAAGGCCCGAAAAGTATCGAACAGATCCTGGAAAACACGGTTTCCCGTATCGAACTGCTGTACCAAAACCCCCACGACGGTGTTACTGGCGTGTCGACTGGGTTTACCGATCTGGATAAGAAAACCGCGGGCTTGCAATCGTCTGACTTGATTATCGTGGCGGCGCGTCCATCGATGGGTAAAACCACCTTTGCGATGAACCTGTGTGAAAACGCGGCCATGATGCAGGAAAAACCGGTGCTGATTTTCAGCTTGGAGATGCCTGCCGAACAGATCATGATGCGGATGTTGGCGTCACTGTCGCGCGTGGATCAAACCCGGATCCGTACCGGTCAGCTCGATGATGAGGATTGGGCACGGATCTCCAGTACCATGGGGCTGCTGCTGGAAAAGCGCAACATGTACATCGATGACTCCTCGGCGCTGACCCCGACCGAGCTGCGCGCGCGGGCACGGCGGATTTTCCGTGAACACGATGGTTTGAGCATGATCATGGTCGACTACCTGCAATTGATGCGAGTCCCGGCCCTGTCCGATAACCGGACGCTGGAGATTGCCGAAATCTCGCGTTCGCTCAAGGCGCTGGCCAAAGAGTTGCAAGTGCCGGTGGTGGCGTTGTCGCAGCTGAACCGGAGTCTGGAACAACGGGCCGATAAACGCCCGGTTAACTCTGACTTGCGTGAATCAGGCTCCATCGAGCAGGATGCGGATCTAATTATGTTTATTTATCGTGATGAGGTTTATCACGAGAACAGTGATCTGAAAGGCGTGGCCGAGATCATTATCGGTAAGCAGCGAAACGGCCCGATTGGCTCGGTTCGTCTGGCTTTCCAAGGGCAGTGGTCGCGCTTTGATAACTATGCCGGCCCAGCCTACGACGATGAGTATTAAGGATTAGATAAGATGAAAGCAGCTACCGCAGTGATTGACCGCGGCGCTTTGCGACATAATTTGGAGCAAGTCAAAGCGTTTGCTCCGGGCAGCAACATTATTGCGGTGGTGAAGGCCAATGGTTACGGGCATGGTCTGCTGGAAGTGGCGCATACTGTTAAAGAGCAGGCGGGCTGTTTCGGGGTGGCGCGTCTGGAAGAGGCGCTGGCGCTGCGCTCCGGTGGCATCGTCAAACCTATCTTGATGCTGGAAGGCTTTTTTTCCGCCGAAGACTTGCCGGTGTTGGTGGCCAATAATATCGATACCGTGGTGCACAGTGTCGAGCAGCTCGAGGCCTTGGAGCAGTCGGTACTGGAGCGTCCGGTGACCGTATGGATGAAAATGGATACCGGGATGCACCGTCTGGGCGTGCGTCCTGAACATGCCGAGGCCTTTTATCAGCGTCTGTCGCGCTGCCCGAATGTGGTACAGCCGGTGCGCTTGATGAGCCATTTTAGCCGCGCGGATGAGCCACAGGTCAGTACCACGTTAGATCAATTGTCCTGTTTCGATGGTTTGGCCACGGGTAAACCGGGGGC
>JBOFCH010000494.1:0-2950 GCA_051645985.1 Plesiomonas sp.
GGTCGTCAAGGCCACTCGGCGTCTGGAGCGCCTGCTGCGTCAGCATTTTCATGCCGAGGGCCGCGGATTACACGAGCTGATCACCTCGTGTGATGATCGTTTACCGGAAGCGGCGGCGCGCAAATTGCGCTTTATTGCCACGGTACGCAATCGCCTGATGCATGAAGACGGCTATCGACTGGATGATGAGCGGGATTTTTTCCGGGCCTGTCGGGAGTGTGAACAGTTACTGACCCCGCGTGCACCACGCCTGATGTGGCTACTGGCGGCGGCGTTGGTGATTGGCGTGACGCTGCTGTTTTTACTGCTCGGCAAGTTTTGGCCAGTGTGAGGCACTTGGCCTGAATGTATCGTCCGACGGGTTCACCGCCGGACGACGATTGCAGGTTGCCCGATCAGCGCTTAGGCACTCAGCAGCAGACGCAGCATACGGCGTAGCGGCTCAGCCGCGCCCCACAGCAGTTGGTCACCCACGGTGAAGGCCGATAGGTACTCTGGCCCCATATTCAGCTTCCGCAGACGGCCAACCGGTACGGATAGGGTGCCAGTCACGCGGGCGGGGGTCAGCTCTTGCATGGAGATCTCACGCTGGTTCGGGATCACTTTGACCCAGTCATTGTGGGTTGCCAGCAGCTGTTCAATACTGTTCAAGCTGACATCACGCTTGAGTTTCAAGGTAAAGGCCTGACTGTGGCAGCGCAGCGCGCCAACGCGCACGCACAGACCATCGACCGGGATAGGTTGACCGTCGATGCCCAAAATCTTGTTGGTTTCGGCCTGACCTTTCCACTCTTCACGGCTCTGGCCGTTATCCAGCTGCTTGTCGATCCACGGGATCAAGCTACCGGCCAGCGGCACGCCAAAGTTATCCACCGGCAGACTGCCGTCACGGGTTTTGGCTGTGACTTTACGCTCAATGTCCAAGATTGCCGAGGCCGGATCGGCCAGCTCTGCGGCCACGGTCTGCTGCAACATGCCCATCTGAGTCAGCAGCTCGCGCATATGGCGCGCCCCGCCCCCGGAGGCTGCCTGATAGGTAGCAACCGAAACCCACTCCACCAGATCGTCGGCAAACAGGCCACCCAACGCCATCAGCATCAGGCTGACGGTACAGTTACCGCCGACAAAGGTTTTAATCCCTTGCTCTAAACCGTGCTGGATCACCGGTTGGTTAACCGGGTCGAGAATGATGATGGCATCATCTTGCATCCGCAGGCTGGAGGCGGCATCAATCCAGTATCCTTGCCAGCCACTGGCGCGCAGCTTCGGGTAGATCGCGTTGGTGTAATCACCACCTTGGCAGGTAATGATGATATCCAGCGCCCCCAGGGCGTCCAGATCATAGGCATCTTGCAGCACGCCGGTCTTGCCACTCACCGTAGGGGCCGGCTGACCGGCTTGTGAGGTGGTGAAAAACACCGGGTTAATCAGAGCGAAATCCTGTTCTTCCTGCATGCGCTGCATCAGCACGGAGCCGACCATGCCACGCCATCCAACGAGTCCTACATTTTTCATCACGCGATCATCCTAAGCTGAGTGAGTGAAAGTCCGAAAATGTGCCGGCCATATTGCCGGAGCACTCCTTTCACCTTACCGATTGCATAAGCCGGTGCAACCCCTGAAGAGGGCTTTTTACTGCTTTCAATTAATAACACAAAAAAAGGGGGGATTATTCGCTATTTCTTGCTGGGAAAATGCGCATTGGGGCCATAAATAACCACATAAAGTGCCTTGCTATCCACCTTAGCGATGGAGCTTTACCACTGCCGCTAGGTATACTTACTGTTTAACGACACGGCAAACAGGCAGGAAAAGGCACGATGGAAATGATGTCAGCAGCGGTGCTGCTGTTTCTAATTATGGATCCTTTGGGGAATTTACCGGTATTTATGTCGGTGTTGCGGCATTTGGAGCCGAAACGGCGACGCTTTGTCTTATTGCGCGAGTTGTCGATTGCGCTCTTGGTGATGATGTTGTTCTTGTTTGCCGGCGATCATCTGCTGTCATTCCTCAATGTACGGGAAGAAACGGTGTCGATTTCGGGCGGTATTATTCTGTTCTTGATTGCTATCCGAATGATTTTTCCTAAACCTGGTGGGGTGACGGGATTAAAGCCGGGTGAAGAGCCGTTCTTGGTGCCGTTGGCGATCCCGTTAGTGGCTGGGCCGTCAGTATTGGCAGCCTTACTGCTGTTGGCCAAACAGCATCCGGGTGAAAACATGACGCTGGTCGTGGCATTACTGCTGTCATGGGGGTTGAGCGTGCTGATCCTGCTGTCATCCGAAGTGCTAAACCGCTGGCTTGGCACCAAGGGGCTGGATGCAATGGAGCGTCTGATGGGGCTGATCTTGGTGATGATTTCTACCCAGATGTTTTTGGACGGGATTGCCCGTTATTTCCAACTGCCGCTGCCGGGAGTGAATCGCTAAGGCGGTGACTGACTGGCAGGGATAATCAGGATGACGCCGTTCGGCGTCATCCACGTTGCCTTCCAACCAAGACTTAAGAGCGGTGCGATGGCACACCTTGCGGCGTGCTATCTTGCGCTAGACGCCGACGCAGTGGGATCAGCTCCAGTACGCCAAACAACAGCACCCGCAGACTGCCGCTGCGCCCTAATGGACGTGCTTTTCCAAGCAGCGTTCGTGCCAGCAGTAGTTGTAGCGCATGCATCATCAGTGTCAGACCCAGCAGCAGATAAAGCAACACACTGAGCGTATGCGGTGACAGCGGATGCACCAGATTGGTCAACAGCAGTGCCCATACTAGCAACATCAGTAGGCGGCCGAGATTAAGCCACATCGTTGGCCTCCGCCGCAGAGTCTACAGTGCGCTCCTCTTCTATGCTGCGAATATACAGCCGGTAAGCCACTTGGCCGGCGGTTTTCTCACGATGCAAGCGCCAGTTGTGCGGCACCGGCAGGTCACCGGCTTCCAGCTCGGCTTCCAC
>JBOFCH010000495.1:0-5407 GCA_051645985.1 Plesiomonas sp.
AGCGGGTGGTGGAAGCGGTCTGGGGCGAGTGTTATTCCTCCGGTTACACCTTAAGTGTACGGGTGCAGGCCAATGATCGTAGCGGTTTGCTGCGTGATATCACCACCATTTTGGCTAACGAAAAGGTCAATGTGTTGGGAGTGGCGAGTCGTAGCGATACCAAAAAACAGCTGGCGACCATCGATATGGAAGTCGAACTGTATAACTTGCAGGCGCTGGGCCGAATTTTGACCCGTATCGGTCAGTTGCCGGATGTGATTGAAGCGCGTCGCTTGCGCGGTTGAGTCTGTTGCTGCGTACTGGCATTGGTCACTACGCCAATTCAGCGCGGCATGCTGCAACACGACACTCATGAGTACGGGCGCTGTTCAGCGCCCGTTTTTTTATCTATCCGCTTATCCATTAATTTATCCATCAATTAAGTTTTTTAACCACCGAGCTTTTAACTACAGGTAGAAAATCGCATGTCTTCTTCGGACTCCTTACCCCGTTTACTTTCCATCATGCAGCGTCTGCGCGATCCGCAAGCCGGTTGCCCGTGGGACAAACAGCAGACCTTCGCCAGCATTGCGCCTTATACGTTGGAAGAGACCTATGAAGTGATCGACGCTATCGCGCGCGAAGATTACACCGAGCTGAAAAGCGAACTGGGCGATCTGCTGTATCAAGTGGTGTTCTATGCCCAAATGGCTAGCGAGCAGGGTTTGTTTGATTTTCACGATGTCTGCACCGCCATCAGTGACAAGCTGGAACGGCGTCATCCGCATGTGTTTGACCGCCCGAATGCCGATGACGCCGTAGTAGCTACAGAGGAAACCACTGCGGCCAACGCCTCGCATACAGTCAGCGAACGGTGGGAAAGCATCAAACAGCAAGAGCGTGAAGCCAAAGCGCAAACCTCGGTGTTGGATGACATCCCGAAAGCACAACCGGCTTTGATGCGTGCCTACAAAATGCAGAAACGTTGTGCAACAGTGGGCTTCGATTGGGATACTTTGGGGCCAGTTGTCGAAAAAGTGCACGAAGAGATCGACGAAGTGCTAGCTGAAGCGTGTCAGGTGACAAAAAATGAGGTAAAATTAGCAGAAGAAATCGGAGATCTGCTTTTTGCTACCGTAAATCTCAGTCGTCACCTTGGGCATCGCCCGGAGTTGGCACTGCAACAGGCGTGTGACAAGTTTGAACGGCGTTTCCGTCAGATTGAACAGGCTGTTGCTGCTAAAGGGGCACTGATGAGTGACACTTCGCTAGAAGAGATGGAACGGTTGTGGCAGGAAATTAAACGCCGTGAGCCGTCCTAAGCGCAGTGCAAGACGGGCAGTGGAATGCGGAGTAAAACGAAGAACAACAGGACGTCGGGATGACCGGCCAGCTTCCCGTTTGTGGTCAAGGGGGAGCTCTGGTATACTATTATCCCGTCTTTGTTCTTCCTTTTCTCCCATAAACCTAACTCTCAGGTTCAGCATGACAACAAATTATATTTTTGTGACCGGTGGGGTTGTATCCTCGCTAGGTAAAGGCATTGCAGCAGCATCACTGGCCGCGATTCTCGAAGCGCGTGGCCTCAATGTCACCATCATGAAACTGGACCCTTACATCAACGTGGATCCGGGTACCATGAGCCCGATCCAGCACGGTGAAGTATTCGTAACGGAAGACGGTGCGGAAACAGATCTTGATTTGGGCCACTATGAGCGTTTCATCCGCACTAAGATGACCCGCCGCAATAACTTCACTACCGGTCGCGTATACGCCGATGTGCTGCGCAAAGAGCGCCGTGGTGATTATTTAGGGGCGACCATTCAGGTTATTCCGCATATTACTAATGCTATCAAAGAGCGTGTTATCGCCGGTGCCGAAGGCCACGATGTCGTTATCGTTGAAATCGGTGGTACCGTCGGTGATATCGAATCTCTGCCATTCTTAGAAGCTATTCGTCAGCTAGCGGTAGAAGTCGGTCGTGAGCACACCCTGTTCATGCACCTGACGTTAGTGCCATACATGGCCGCTGCCGGTGAAGTGAAAACCAAACCGACTCAGCACTCGGTAAAAGAGCTGCTGTCTATCGGTATTCAGCCCGATATCCTGATTTGCCGTTCTGACCGTGTTATTCCGGCTAACGAACGTGCGAAGATTGCTTTGTTCTGTAATGTGCCAGAAAAGGCGGTTATCTCACTGAAAGATGTGGATTCCATCTATAAAATTCCAGCGTTGCTGAAATCTCAGGGGCTGGATCAGTACATCTGCAAGCGTTTCGGTGTGAACTGTCCGGAAGCTGACTTGTCAGAATGGGAACAGGTGATTTACGAAGAAGCCAACCCAACTGGCGAAGTGACCATCGGTATGGTCGGTAAGTACATTGAGCTGCCGGATGCATATAAGTCCGTGAACGAAGCGCTCAAGCACGGTGGCCTGAAAAACCGTCTGACTGTTCACATCCGTTATATCGATTCGCAGGATGTGGAAAGCAAAGGAACGGATCTGCTGAAAGGACTGGACGCTATTCTGGTTCCGGGTGGTTTCGGCTCCCGTGGTGTCGAGGGCAAAATTATGGCCGCTCGTTACGCCCGTGAAAATAATATCCCGTATCTGGGGATCTGTCTGGGCATGCAAGTTGCGATGATTGAATATGCGCGCAACGTAGCCGGTATGACAGGTGCCAACTCCACCGAGTTTGATGCCAACAGCAAGTTCCCTATTGTTGCGCTGATCACTGAGTGGAAAGATGAAGAAGGCAACGTTGAAGTTCGTACTGAAGCGTCTGATCTGGGCGGTACCATGCGTCTGGGGGCACAGCTGTGTCATCTGGAAGAGGGCAGCACCGCACGTAAACTGTATGGTCAGCCGACAATTCATGAACGTCACCGTCACCGCTACGAGGTCAACAACTATCTGCTGCCGCAGATTGAAAAAGCCGGTATGCGTGTAACAGGGCGTTCAGCGGACAAACAACTGGTTGAAATTGTGGAAGTGCCTAACCATCCATGGTTTGTGGCTTGCCAATTCCACCCAGAGTTTACTTCAACGCCGCGTGATGGCCATCCGCTGTTTGAAGGCTTTGTGAAAGCCGCAGGGGATTATCAGGCGCGCCAGATTAAGTAACGAAAATCATGAGGTGTACGGTATTCGCTGTTGATGCGGTACACCTCGGTGTTTCAGCTTAAAGTTCAGGCTCACTTTTAATAGGAAGAAAAGTTATGTCCAAGATCGTTAAAGTACTGGCTCGTGAAATCATCGACTCCCGTGGTAACCCTACTGTTGAAGCCGAAGTGCATCTGGAAGGTGGCTTTGTCGGTATGGCTGCTGCGCCGTCTGGTGCGTCTACCGGTTCTCGTGAAGCACTGGAACTGCGTGACGGTGACAAGTCACGTTTCATGGGCAAGGGCGTTCTGAAAGCAATTGCTGCTGTTAACGGTCCAATCGCGGAAGCCCTGCTGGGTAAAGATGCGAAGGATCAAGCGGCGATTGACCAGATCATGATCGATCTGGACGGTACTGAGAACAAGTCTAACTTTGGTGCGAACGCTATCCTGGCTGTTTCTCTGGCGAACGCCAAAGCCGCGGCGGCTGCTAAAGGTATGCCACTGTTCGCGCACATTGCTGAACTGAACGGCACCCCAGGCGTGTACTCTATGCCGCTGCCAATGATGAACATCATCAACGGTGGTGAGCACGCTGATAACAACGTTGATATTCAAGAGTTCATGATCCAGCCAGTTGGTGCGAAGACCCTGAAAGAAGCTGTACGTATGGGTTCTGAAGTATTCCACAATCTGGCTAAAGTGCTGAAGTCTAAAGGCTACAACACTGCCGTGGGTGACGAAGGTGGTTTTGCGCCAAACCTGAAATCTAACGCTGAAGCACTGGAAGTGATCGCAGAAGCCGTGGCAGCTGCTGGTTATGTTCTGGGTAAAGACATCACTCTGGCGATGGACTGCGCAGCTTCTGAGTTCTACGACGCTGAGAAGAAAGAGTACAACCTGAAAGGCGAAGGCAAAGTGTTCACCGCGAATGCTTTCTCTGACTACCTGGCTGAACTGACCACCAAATTCCCAATCGTTTCTATCGAAGACGGTCTGGACGAGTCTGACTGGGACGGTTTTGCTTATCAGACCCAGATCCTGGGCGACAAGATCCAGCTGGTGGGCGACGACTTGTTCGTTACCAATACCAAGATCCTGAAGCGTGGTATCGATAACGGCATCGCTAACTCCATCCTGATCAAGTTCAACCAGATCGGCTCTCTGACCGAAACTCTGGCGGCTATCAAAATGGCGAAAGATGCTGGCTACACCGCGGTTATCTCTCACCGCTCTGGTGAAACCGAAGATGCGACCATCGCTGATCTGGCAGTCGGTACTGCGGCAGGCCAAATCAAAACCGGTTCTATGAGCCGTTCTGATCGCGTGGCTAAGTACAACCAACTGATCCGTATCGAAGAAGCGCTGGGCGATAAAGCTCCGTTCAACGGTCTGAAAGAAGTGAAAGGTCAGGCGTAATTGCCGCTTTAGCTTGAAACATCAGTGTGATGTATCACTAAGCCGCCCAGATGGGCGGCTTTTTTTTGCCCCAAAACGGGCGGTGCTGCGGTAATCCGACCTGCGATGTGCCTACGTGATTAGGGTTTGAGTCAACCGGTCGTTATGTATCGAAAGAGTCAGAAATGATTCAGGAATGACTCTGGAATGACGTGGTGCGTAAGCGCTGAGCATTTTACAGAGGCCGGCAGAAGGGCCAGACTGTTATGGCAGTGGTAGAAAAGTAGCAGATATGGGATGATAGCCGGGTTTTTCTGGGGGGATAAGATGAGTAAACTGAGCATACTTTTACTCGTGATATTGGGCTGGTTACAGTACAGCCTGTGGCTGGGTAAAAATGGTATCCATACTTATACCCGTATCCAGCAAGAAGTCGCGACACAAGAAGCGAACAACGTCAAACTAAAAAGCCGAAACGAACAGTTGTTTGCGGAAATCGACGATCTTTCCAGTGGTCTGGAGGCGATTGAAGAGCGTGCGCGTGATGAACTTGGAATGGTGAAACCGGGAGAAACCTTCTATCGCCTTCTGCCGGCGAATAAATCGACAAATACACAATGATGACCCGTCCTGACTCTGAGGCGCAGACCTCTTTTGTTGCCGTGATCCCGGCCGCCGGTATTGGCTCACGCATGCAATCTGCTGTCCCTAAACAGTATTTGCTGCTGCACGGTAAAACCTTGTTAGAGCATACGGTCGCCGTGTTGTTGCAAAACCCGCGCATTAGCCAAGTCGTATTGGCCTTGCATTCTCAGGATCGCTGGTTTGCCTCTCTACCGCTGGCCAGTGAGCCGCGTATCCGTGTCGTGACGGGGGGAGAGAACCGCGCCGACTCGGTGCTGGCCGCATTGCGTTCTTTGACCTTACCG
>JBOFCH010000496.1:0-6961 GCA_051645985.1 Plesiomonas sp.
GCGTGAGCAACGTGCAGCCCGCGCAAGATCAGAGCTTGAGCACATCGCGCAGGTGATCGGTATACAGTGGCATCAGAGGCTGTTGCAGTAGCCACAACGTGCTGATCACTGCCACCGCCACGCTGAGGATAGTCAGCCAGCGCAGACGCGGCAGCGTCAGATATGGGCTGAACCAATCCGCTGGACATCGGTCATGACGTAGCCAGCGCCATCCCAGCCAAACGGTGAAAAACAGACCGGTGGCGCTCAACAGCAGCAGACTGCGGAACAGGCCGACGCTCTGACCTTGTGGGATCCCAAGGGCTACCCCGGCTAAAATCCCCGGCAGCAGATAGACCGGTGGCCACGTAGCACAGGCCAGAAAATTGGGCAGCACAAAGCGGCGCGGGGGTAAGTTCAGCATCCCGGCGGCCAGTGGCACGATCGGTCGCGTCGGCCCGATATGCCGGCCCCAGAAAATAGTCGGCATACTGTGCTGATGCAGCGCATACTCAATCTTGCTG
Organism: Plesiomonas sp.; assembly: GCA_051645985.1. GTDB lineage: Bacteria > Pseudomonadota > Gammaproteobacteria > Enterobacterales > CAMTGL01 > Plesiomonas. The sequence goes on from JBOFCH010000496.1 coordinate 504, forward strand.
ATGGTGCTTTGATAGCGCTGTAGCGGCCGACAATTACGCAGCGGTGCCTGAAAATAGTGCCCAGCCAGATAAGAGCCCCAGTCACCGACCATGCAGCCGAGCGCAGCCGCCAGCCATGCTAACCAGAAGTTCACCTCTCCATGCCCAATCAGCAGGCCAATCGAGGTCATGATGACCGAACTTGGGATCAGCAAACCAATGATGGCTATCGACTCGATCAGCGCGGCCAGAAAAGCGGCGGTCAAGGCATAGTGCATGGCATAGAGCTGTATGTGGTTAAGTAATGCCTCCATGGGAACCTCTTTAAACTGGGGGGCAAGCCGGTCTAGCTACTGCAAGCGGGTTAGGTGAAGCACCTATCCCATGTGCATATTATGTATGCAGAACAATGTATAACTAAGTAGAACCTAAATAGCACGCATTCAGTTCGCGACGGCTATCGGCGCACCGTCGGATGTTGAGGTTGCGATTATTGAAACTGATTGCAATTAACTGATTGCAATTAATTGTGCAGAAGGCGCCAGACAGCGTCAATCACTGACGCTGTCGGGTGTGGGATATTACCGAGCATGGCCCTGTTACAAGTTTTCCTCGGCAAACGAGGCCAACCGGCTACGTACTACGCCGTTCAGATACAGGTTCACGCTTCCCTCAAAGTTTTTAAACCGCTCCACAATATAGGTCAGGCCGGACGTCACCGGTGTCAGATAGGGGCTGTCGATTTGCGCCAAGTTACCGGAGCAGATGATTTTGGTGCCTTCGCCGCAGCGGGTAATGATGGTTTTCAGCTGTGAGGCGCTTAAGTTCTGGCATTCGTCCAGCAGCACAAAGGCATTTTGGATCGAGCGGCCACGCATGAAGTTGATCGATTTGAACTGGATATTGGCCTTATCTTGAATGTATTTGATCGAGGCCTCGGTGTTGTGATCGTTTTTATGCAGCACTTCCAAGGTGTCAGTAATGGCCGCCAGCCATGGCAGCATTTTCTCCTCTTCGGTTCCCGGCAGATAGCCGATCGACTCGCCGATATCCGGGGTGTTGCGGGTGACAATGATCTTGTCGTACATCTTTTTCTCGACCACTTGCTCCAGCGCGGCGGCCATGGCCAGCAGGGTTTTCCCGCTACCGGCTGGGCCGGTTAGGATCACCAGATCGATACTCGGGTCGAGCAGGGCATGCAGAGCCATCGCCTGATAGATATTTTTCGGGTGTACTCCCCACGCTTGCCGGTGCATCATCTTTTCCCGCCCCAGATCGCGGAAGGTGATACGATCACCGCCTGTGGTACTGACTCGTCCGGCAAAGGTTTCGGTGTCGTCAAACAGGTATTCGTTGACGTAGGCATTCGGGATCAGCGCTGCGTCGACGGCGTGGTAGGTTTCACGCCCTTCGTGTTGGGTCTGACAGACCTCCACACGTCGCCAGAAATCACCGTCTAGGTGACGAAAGCCTTTAGTGAGGAAGCGCACATCGTCGATCAGCTGATCGGTGCGATAATCTTCCACCCGCAGTACCCCCGCGCCTTTGGCGCGCAGGCGCATGTTGATGTCTTTGGTGACTAGCACCACCGGCACCGGGGCATGCAATTTTTGCAAATACAGTACGGCGTTCAGAATGCGGTTGTCGCCTTCCTTACTGGGAAAGGCATGCACCTCTTCGGCTAACAGGTAATCCGCGAAGATAGCCAAGGTTCCAGAGGCTTGCGCCCCGTGTTTACTGAGCAGTACGCCAGCGGCAATCTCTTCGGCACAGGCATCGAGAAACACACTTTCTAACATGCGGATAGCAATCCGAGCCTCACGGGAGACGTCTCTTTTACTATCCTTAATGCGGTCAAGCTCTTCGAGGACGGTCATCGGTACGATGACATCGTGTTCTTGAAAGGAAAAGATAGATTGGGGTTCATGCAACAGAATGTTGGTATCGAGGACGAAGATTTTTCGTTCGGCTGTGCCCATACGGACCTCCTTGTAAGCGTAAAAACCGTGCCGCTCTGGCACCTGTGTTGCGCCTTAATCCGAGTGTAGCAACACTTTTACAATCAAACGCATCCTTGATGACAAGCTTGTGACAACCACAGAGATTTAACGCGATGAGGGACGGATAAATCCGTGACGAGGAACACACCTTGAATTACCATAACGCCCTTTCCCGCCCCACGCCAAACAAAGAAGAGAGTTGAGTCAGCACTATGCCTTTTGCACTTGGTCAACGTTGGATCAGTGATACTGAGAGTGAGTTAGGTTTAGGTACGGTTGTCGCTATTGAAGCCCGTACCATCACCATTCTGTTTCCTGTTTCAGGTGAAAACCGTGTTTATTCACGGGCTGATGCCCCAGTAACGCGCGTCATGTTCAACCAAGGCGACACCATTACTAGCCACGAAGGTTGGCAGTTGCGTGTCGAAGAAGTGCTGGAAGCACACGGGGTCTTGACCTACGTCGGCACCCGTTTGGATACTGAGGAAGAGGGCGTGAGCCTGCGTGAAGTGATGCTGGATAACAAGCTCACCTTTAGCAAACCTCAGGATCGCCTGTTTGCCGGTCAAATCGACCGCATGGATCGTTTTGCCCTGCGTTACCGCGCCCTGAACCACCAGCGTGAGCAGTTCCGCTCGCCGCTGCGCGGTCTGCGTGGCGCCCGTGCCAGCTTGATCCCACACCAGCTGTACATCGCCCACGAAGTGGGTTGCCGCTACGCGCCGCGCGTATTGCTGGCCGATGAAGTAGGCCTGGGTAAGACGATTGAAGCTGGGATGATCATTCATCAGCAACTGCTGTCTGGCCGCGCCCAGCGCGTGCTGGTGATCGTGCCAGAAACCTTGCAACACCAGTGGCTGGTGGAGATGCTGCGTCGCTTTAACCTGCGCTTTGCGCTGTTTGACGAAGAACGCTGCGCCGAAGCGGGCCTCGATGCGGAAAACCCGTTCGAGACCGAACAGCTGGTGATCTGCTCCTTGGATTTCATCCGTAAAAAGCGCCAGCGCTGTGAGCAGGCAGCTGAGGCCGAATGGGATCTGCTGGTGGTGGATGAAGCCCACCATTTAGTGTGGAGCGAAGACAAACCGAGCCGTGAATATCAGGTGGTCGAAACCCTGACCGAAAATATTCCGGGCGTATTACTGCTAACCGCCACGCCAGAGCAGCTGGGTCAGGAAAGCCACTTTGCCCGTCTGCGTCTGCTAGACCCCGATCGTTTCCACGATTACGAAGAGTTCGTGGCCGAACAGCAGCAGTATCAGCCGGTGGCCGATGCGGTGGCGGATATCACCGCCGGTAAGCCTTTGAGCGTGGCTGCGCAAAATTTGCTGACCGAACTGCTCAGTGAGCAGGATGTGGAGCCACTGCTAAAAGTGATCAACGCCGCTGAGGTGGATGAAACCGAACGTCTGCTGGCGCGGCAAACCCTGATCAATAACCTGATGGATCGCCACGGCACTGGCCGCGTGCTGTTCCGTAACACCCGTCAGGGCGTGAAGGGGTTCCCGCAGCGTAGCTTGAATCAGATAACCTTGCCGTTGCCGACCCAATATCAGACGGCGATCCGCGTGGCTCGCCTGATGGGCGCATCGAAAGTGGATGATCGCGCGCAGCAGATGTTGTACCCAGAGCAGATCTATCAGGCATTTGAAGGGGAGAATGCCACCTGGTGGAACTTCGACCCTCGGGTTGAGTGGCTGCTGACCTTCTTGAAAAATAACCGTGATGCCAAAGTGCTGGTGATCTGTGCCAAGGCGCAGACGGCCGTGCATCTGGAGCAAGCGCTGCGTGAACGTGAAGCGATTCGCGCGGCAGTGTTCCATGAAGGGTTGTCTATCATCGAGCGTGATAAGGCGTCGGCCTATTTCGCGCAGGTGGAAGAGGGTGCACAGGTGCTGTTGTGCTCGGAGATTGGCTCTGAAGGCCGCAACTTCCAGTTCGCCAGCCATCTGGTGATGTTCGACTTGCCGATGAACCCGGATCTGCTGGAGCAGCGGATTGGCCGTTTGGATCGTATCGGTCAGCGACAGGATATTCAGATCCACGTTCCTTGTCTGGAAGGCACCTCGCAGGCTTTGCTGTCGCGCTGGTTCCATGAGGGGCTGGATGCATTCGAGCACACCTGCCCGACCGGTCGTCCGGTGTACGATGCCTTTGTCGAGCGTTTGATCCCGTATCTGGCCGAGCCGGATAATCAGGACGGCTTTGATGAGCTGCTGGCCGATAGCCGCGCCATGCACGATAAGCTGAAAGCCCAGCTGGAAAGCGGGCGTGACCGTCTGCTGGAGATGCACTCCAACGGGGGTGACGAAGCGCAGGCACTGGCAGCCGAGATTGCCGAGCAAGATGGCGATACTAAGCTGGTGAGCTTTGCCCTGAACCTGTTCGATATCATTGGAGTCCAGCAAGAAGATCGCGGTGAGAACATGCTGGTACTGGAGCCGACCGGCCATATGCTGGTGCCTGACTTCCCGGGTCTGCCTTCCGATGGCTGTACCGTGACCTTTGATCGCGAAGTGGCCTTGTCGCGCGAAGACACGCAGTTCCTGACCTGGGAGCACCCTATCTTGCGTAACGGTATTGACCTGATCCTGTCTGGCGATACCGGCATGACGGCCATGTCATTGCTGAAAAATAAAGCCCTACCGGCTGGCACCTTGCTGTTGGAGTTGGTGTATGTGGTTGAAGCGCAAGCGCCGAAACACCTGCAACTGACGCGCTTCCTGCCGCCAAGCCCGCTGCGCCTGCTGATGGACGTTAATGGTAATGATCTGTCGGCGTCGGTGGGTTTCGAGGCTCTAAACCGCCAGCTCAGCCCAGTGAATCGGCATACCGGCAGCAAGTTGGTCAATGCGGTGCAAAAAGAGATCCACGCCATGCTGACACTGGCCGAGCCGAAAGCCACTGAATTGGCTCGGGTGGAAATCGATGCGGCGCGTAAATTGGCCGATGAAGTGATGAGTGCCGAGTTGGATCGGATGCTGGCGCTGAAGGCCGTTAACCCGAATATCCGCGATGACGAAATCAGCATGTTGGAGCTGGGCCGCAAACAGGTGTTGCAACATCTGGATGAGGCCAACTGGCGACTGGATTCGTTACGGGTCGTGGTGGTCACGCATCAGTAACCGTACACCGTACCCATCACGTGGTGAGAAGGGGATGAGCCTGTGAAACACACACCTGTTGCGCCGCATGCGGCGCCACGCAAAGTTCGCAAACCGACCGCGGAAGAGCGGGCCATCCCCAGCGGCGCGCCGCCGCTGGAGGCTTATAATCCGCCGACCGATCCCTGGTTACAGATCTTGTATCAGGACAATAGCATCATGGTGGTCAATAAACCGAGCGGCTTGTTGTCGGTGCAGGGGCGCGCTGAAGAGCACCGCGACAGCATCATGCAGCGTATCCAAGCTCAGTTTCCGTTGGCCGAATCGGTGCACCGGCTGGATATGGCGACCAGCGGTGTGATGGTGGTGGCATTGACCAAGCAAGCCGAGCGCGAGCTAAAGCGCCAGTTTCGTGAACGTGAGCCGAAAAAAGCTTATGTGGCGCGTATCTGGGGACACCCGGCGCAGGACGAAGGCGAAATCGACCTGCCGTTGATCTGTGACTGGCCGAACCGGCCGAAACAGAAGGTGTGCCATGAAACCGGTAAGCATGCCCTGACCTTGTATCAGGTGCTCAGTCGCGATCTAGATGGCGGCAGCCATGTTAAACTGACCCCCGTAACCGGACGCTCGCACCAGTTACGGGTGCACATGCTGGCACTGGGACACCCCATCTTGGGGGATCGCTTCTACGCACACCCGCAGGCCTTGGCGATGGCGCCACGGCTGCAATTGCATGCGCGAGAGCTGTCTATCACGCACCCGAAAACCGGCGAGCCGATGCACTTTTGCTGTGAGCCTGACTTTTAAACGCAGGCCAGACGTACTGAAAGGAAAGATGATGATTCAAGTAGTTGGTCATAAAAACCCTGATAGCGATAGTATCTGTTCAGCACTGGTAGCTGCTGAGCTGCTGAAAGCCCGTGGCTTGCAGGCGAAAGCCGTGCGTCAGGGTGACATTAACCGTGAAACACGCTTTATTCTGGAGCGTGCTGGGGTTGAGCAGCCAGAGATGTGCACCGGTGTTGCCGGCCAGCAGGTTTGGCTGGTGGACTATTCTGATTTGGCGCAGGGGCCAGATGATCTGGCGCAGGCCGAAATTCTGGGGATCGTTGACCACCACCGTCTGGGCGACGTGACCACGGCGCAGCCGATGGAAGCGTGGATCTGGCCGGTAGGCTGCACTAACACCATCCTGTTCAACCTGTTCCGTATGGAGCAGGCCGCGATCACTCGTCCGCTGGCGATCCTGATGATGTCCGCTATCATCAGTGACACGGTGGGTTTTGCATCACCGACGTGCACCGAGAAAGACAAAGACGCGGTGTACGCGCTGGCTAAACTGGCCGATATCGCCGATCTGGATCTGTTCATC
>JBOFCH010000497.1:0-3169 GCA_051645985.1 Plesiomonas sp.
AGATGGATGAGATCAACGATGACTTCCCGGACACCGATGTGGTGTTGGTGATCGGTGCTAATGACACCGTTAACCCGGCGGCGCTGGAAGATCCGAAGAGTCCGATTGCGGGCATGCCGGTACTGGAAGTGTGGAAAGCACAGAACGTGGTGGCCTTTAAGCGTTCCATGAACACCGGTTACGCGGGTGTGCAAAACCCACTGTTCTTCAAGGAAAACACCCAGATGCTGTTTGGCGATGCCAAAGACAGCGTGGATGCGATTCTGCGAGCACTGTAAGCACACCGTAACCGTCAGTGGTTCACTGGCCAATAAAAAGCCCCGCCAATCTCTGGCGGGGCTTTTTTATATCAGCTCTATATCAGCTCAATATCCGATCAATCAGATCAGCGTTTTTATCTCAGCTCTCAGTGTAGAGGCGATATCGCTATGCCGCTGCTTTATCTCAACACTTAATCTCAGCGCTTATAATCTCAATGCTTACTCTTCAGTAATTTCAGGATCTGGACGCTCAACGATCAACTGTTTTGGCTTACGCTTCATCATGGTCATACCGGCATCAGCGCCGGCTGTAAATTTGCGTGCGGCGCGTGGTTTGGCTTTTACCGGTTTATTGGCGGCGGCTTTGGCCGGCTTCATGCCTTTTTTCAGTTCAGGCTTAGCCATTTTCTTGCGCAAGCCTTGGAATTTGCCGGTCAGCCCTTCAATTGCTGTGAAGCTCAGCGGTTGGTTTACGGCCGCTTTAACGCGCTCATAACTTTCCCAGTCTTTCGGCCCAACCAGCGATACGGCGTTACCTTTGCTACCAGCCCGACCGGTACGACCAATACGGTGGATGTACTCTTCCGGTTGTTTTGGCATATCAAAGTTGATCACCAAAGACACGTTCAGCAGATCCAAACCACGGGAGGCCACATCGGTGGTCACCAGCACTTTGTAACAGCCACGGCTGAAATCATCCATGATCTTGTTACGTGCGCTTTGGCTGTGTTCGCCGCTCAAACCGATGGCTTTCAACCCGTGTTGATTTAGCATCTCAGCCAAACGCTCAGTGTCGGCACGGGTCGCGGTGAAGATAATTACCTGCTGGTACTCTTCGTGGCTTAAAAGGTGTGAGAGCAGGGCCTGCTTGTGATCCAGATGATCGGCCAGATAGAAGCGCTGGGTAATGTCAGCATGTTGTGCCATGGCATCACCCACCGCAATACGGCGTGGATTTTTTAATGCGGCAAAGGCCAGCGCTTCAACTTCTGGTGTAATGGTTGCTGAGAACATCAGCGTTTGGCGATGACGGTGATCGGCTGATTGGTTAATGGCTTTCAGCTCTTCAGCAAAGCCCAGATCCAGCATCCGGTCGGCTTCATCCATGATCAGCATTTCCACACCGTTCAGATAGATACTGCGTTCTTTCAGGTGGTTCGCCAGACGCCCCGGTGTGGCAATGATGATGTGGGGATTTTTACGCAGGGCGCGGATTTGATCGTTGAAATTTTCACCGCCCAGCAGCAACGCTGCATCCAGATTTTTACCGGCGAGCAGAAAACGCAGTTGGGCATAAACCTGACGAGCCAATTCGCGCGTCGGAGCGAGGATCACCGCGCGTGGATCGCGCTTTTGACGGGCGCGTTCACGCAGCAGGCGTTGCATCATCGGCAGCAAAAAGGCCATGGTCTTACCCGAGCCAGTCTGGGATGAGGCGATGATATCGCGTCCGGTAATAGCGGCCGGAATGCACATTTGCTGGATCTCGGTTGGGCTGTCGTAACCGAGATTGTTAATGGTGTTGATAAGACGTGAGTCGAGAGAAAGCTCGTCAAAACGCAAGGTTGTTACTCCGAAAAGATGTTCTGTACACAGGATGGAGCATTGGCTCCATCCATGTTGATTCTGAATTTGACAGACTTAGCACTTATCCCATGAGGGCTATTTCATTGGTCATTGTAACCTCGGGAAAATGCTCGAGCTTAAAATGGCCGCGCCAATTATGCTGACTGGGATAGGTTCTTTCTGTCAGTTTAGCCGTTGCAGGCCAGTGGTAGGGAGAAGGCCTTGCATAAATCGGCAACAAACTGTGGATCCTGACAGATGGTTTTCCCAGGACTGTCAGACAGCTTGGCTACCGGCTTGCCGTTACATTCGGTCAGTTTGATCACGATGTTCAGTGGCTCAACACCCGGAATATCACAGGTCAGACGCGTACCGATCCCGAACGTAATATTAATCCGGTGGTGGAAATGGCGGTATAAGCCCAAGGCTTTATCCAAGTCCAGATTGTCGGAAAAAACCAATGTCTTGGTCTGCGGATCGATACCGAGCGCCTGATAGTGCGCAATGGCTTTTTCACCCCACGCGATGGCATCACCGGAATCGTGGCGCAAGCCTTGGTAACGGGTGGCAAAGCGCAGATCGAAATCGCGCAAGAAAGCATCCATGGTGATGCAGTCGGTCAGCGCAATACCGAGGGAGTCCGGGTACACGTGCAACCATGCATCCAGTGCCGCGCGCTGGCTTTGAGCCAATGCGGGGCTGAGCTGCTGATGAGCTTGGAACCATTCATGAGCCTGAGTACCGACCGGTGTCAGATTCAGCAGGCGCGCCAAGTGGTAGTTACTGGTACCGCAAAAGCCCGGAAACTCTTGTTGCAAGGTGCTGACGACAGCGTGCTGTACATCGGCAGAAAAACGACGCCGCGTGCCAAAGTCAACCAACCGGAATTGATCCATGTTCAGATCTGCCGAGTTGGCCTCAAAAATCGCCAGTTTGTGGCGCAAATGACGGATGGCCTGTTCGGTCGTGATATGTGGATAACGGTGGCGTTGGCTGATCTCGCTGATCAGCGCCAGCAGCGGTACTTCCCACATGATCACTTCGTGCCATGGGCCTTCAATATGCAGCGCCAGCTGTCCTTGCACCACGCTGACGGTGACCTGTTCAGGCTTGTAGCGATAGAGCTTGAGCCAGTTCAAGTAGTCGGCATGGAAAAACGGCAGCCCGGACAAGTACCGGTATTCTTCGTCGCTCAGTGCCAGATCGGCCATCAGCTCAATCTGGGCAGCAATTTCATGCGCATAGCGGCTCAGTGCATGCGCGCCACGGCAGCGGAATTCGGCTACGACCCGAGTATCCGGATAGAGCAGATAAACTGCCTGCTGCATGTGCAGCTTATAAGC
>JBOFCH010000498.1:0-5006 GCA_051645985.1 Plesiomonas sp.
GAATGAGCAGCCGGGTTCGGCGTCGGTCGTGCAGTCGGTTGGCGCGTCATTGAACAGCATCGGTTATACCGGAATTGGTTATAAAACCTCCGCAGTACGTGCGTTACCACTGGCGGAGAAAGGTGACCAATATGTTGAGCCGACAGAAGCTAATGCCATCAATGGCACTTACCCGCTGTCGCGTTATCTGTATATTTACGTGAACAAGCACCCGAACAAACCATTGGATCCGATGACGGCAGAGTTCCTGAAAATGGTACTCTCCAAGCAGGGCCAAGAGCTGGTAGCCAAAGACGGTTACATTCCGGTACCGGCTAAAGTTCTGGAAAAAGATCTGGTGACGCTGGGGCTGAAATAAGCTTGTTGTTGAGCGTCTCCGCTAAAAAAACAGGCCATCTTAAGATGGCCTGTTTAGTTTTAACCGGTTCTGCGCGCTATCCCTATTCTCAGTGATTATCTGCGTAGGGAAGGCGTGCCATTAATCCCAATTTAGGATCACTTTGCCGGATTGACCCGATCCCATCGCATCGAACCCTTGCTGGAAGTCATCGATGGCAAAACGGTGGGTAATGATGGGGCTAAGATCCAGGCCCGATTGGATCAAGCTGGCCATCTTGTACCAAGTTTCAAACATTTCTCGGCCGTAAATACCTTTGATAAACAGACCCTTGAAAATAACCTGATTCCAGTCAATCGCCATGGTTGATGGAGGAATCCCCAACATGGCAATTTTGCCGCCGTGCGTCATACAGCGCAGCATTTCTTGAAACGCGGACGGCACGCCAGACATCTCTAGCCCGACATCAAAACCTTCGGTCATGCCCAGCTCGTGCATCACATCGGCCAATTTCTCTTTGCTGACATCGACCGTGCGCGTCGCGCCCATTTTTTCGGCCAGCGCTAAGCGGTATGGATTGACATCGGTGATCACCACATGTCGCGCGCCGACATGACGACAGACCGCCGCCGCCATGATCCCAATGGGGCCAGCGCCGGTGATCAACACATCTTCACCGACCAAATCAAACGACAGCGCGGTGTGTACTGCGTTACCAAACGGATCAAAGATAGCGGCCAGCTCGTCGGGAATATTATCCGGCAGCTTAAAAGCATTGAAGGCCGGGATCACCAGATACTCGGCAAAACAGCCCTGACGGTTAACTCCCACGCCAATGGTATTGCGGCACAGGTGGGTACGTCCGGCGCGGCAGTTCCGGCAATAGCCACAGGTGATGTGTCCCTCGCCGGAAACGCGATCGCCAATCGAAAATCCACGAACTTCCTGACCGATCGCCACCACTTCACCGACATATTCATGGCCGACCACCATCGGTACTGGGATGGTTTTTTGTGACCACTCATCCCAGTTGTAGATATGCATGTCGGTGCCACAGATGGCGGTTTTGCGGATCTTAATCAGTAAATCATTGTGTCCCAGCTCTGGAGCCGGTACGTCGGTCATCCAGATCCCTTTTTCGGGATGTAATTTGGAGAGTGCTTTCATACTGATGACTTCACTGTTGTTGGCCGAGGTTGGCATTCATGGGGCGCAAAAGCGCGTTAGATCACCTTCAGTTCGCGGCCGATGCGGATGAAAGCATCAATGGCGCGATCCAGTTGCTCTCGGGTGTGCGCGGCAGACATCTGCGTGCGAATGCGCGCCTGATCTTTGGGCACGACCGGATAGGAGAAGCCCACCACGTAGATCCCTTCATTCAGCATGCGGCTAGCCATTTCGGCCGCCAGTTTGGCATCGCCCAGCATCACTGGAATAATGGCGTGATCGGCGCCGGCCAGCGTAAAACCGGCCGCACTCATGCGCTCACGGAAATAGCGGCTGTTTTCTTGCAGCCGTTGGCGCAGTTCACCACCTTGCTCCAGCAATTCCAGCACTTTGATGGAAGCAGACACGATCGCCGGTGCCAGTGAATTGGAGAACAGGTATGGGCGTGAACGCTGACGCAGCCAGTTAATCACCTCTTTCTTGCCGGAGGTGTAACCGCCAGAGGCACCGCCCAGCGCTTTGCCCAGTGTGCCGGTGATGATGTCGACGCGATCCATCACCTGACAATATTCATGAGTGCCGCGACCGTTTTCACCGATGAAGCCCACCGCGTGTGAGTCATCCACCATCACCAGTGCGTCATATTTATCGGCCAGATCGCAGATGGCACTCAGGTTTGCAATCACGCCATCCATCGAGAAAACGCCATCGGTAGCGATCAATTTAAAGCGTGCGCCATCGGCATTAGCTTGTTGCAACTGCTGCTCCAGCGCCGCCATGTCATTGTTGGCATAACGGTAGCGTTTGGCTTTAGACAGGCGCACGCCATCGATGATGGATGCGTGGTTCAGCGCATCGGAGATGATGGCATCTTCAGCGCCCAGCAGTGTCTCAAACAGGCCGCCGTTGGCATCAAAACACGAGGAGTACAAGATGGTATCTTCGGTGCCGAGAAAGGCCGACAGCTTGCGCTCCAGTTCGTGGTGCAGGTCTTGCGTGCCACAGATAAAGCGTACCGACGCCATGCCGAAACCATGTTGGTCTAAACCGGTTTTGGCGGCGGCAATCAAGGCCGGATGGTTGGCGAGTCCCAGATAGTTGTTGGCACAGAAGTTCAATACTTCATGTCCGCCGACCTTGATTTCGGCCTGCTGGGCGGAGGTGATAACGCGCTCTTGTTTATACAGCCCATCTGCTTTGACCTGCTCTAATTCATCAGCCAGATGGCGATAAAATGCGTGGGACATCCGATTCTCCTCGTGAGTCTGTGGGATTCACCCAAAGTGGCAATATATTACGCTGCAATATATTACGTGGTATGGAGCGATGGATATTCAGCTGCGCCGTGGAAATTTAACAACTGTGAAATAGATCAACGGCCAAGATGCATGCCGCCGACTCGTGAGTGGCGACATCAAGTGAGTAGCGACATCGCGTGGATGACGAGTTAGCGGTTATCTTTGCTCGGCGCAAGTTGGCCGACTGTTATTTCGGTTAAATGCCGTTATACCCGCAGATAAGCATAGCCTTGTTGCTGCTTTTGGGTGATGGCCACAATACCGGCCGGGACCTCCAGCACAAATTCCGCTAATCGCTCTGGCGTGATAGCCAGTGCATGCCGTGCGTTTTGGCAAACACAAAAACGGATTCCCTGACGAGACAGGTTACGCATGTTCTCGATAAACCCCAGATTTTCTGCCACCGGTTGTTGCAATGCGATCACCGCAGAGCCGACGGCAATCACCTGAATATCGATCTCTTCAACCCGATTTTGGGCATCGCGCAGTGTATTGTGGATTTGATGTAGCAGGATCCCCCAGCGTTCGTGGGTATCGATGTGAAACACTATTTTCATGATAAGACGTCCGAATCTACCCTTTATGATATGAACGGCTTAAAAGCATGCCGTCGGCAGGGCGGACTTGTCATGTGGCTTAGGGTCAGAAAATGTAACTTAAACCCAAACAGATATGTCTACAGCTCGAATGGCGCAGCAGGCCGACATGCGCCGACCTTGACTGCTCGCGCGGTGATGGACAGCGCGGTTATGGACAGAGCCGTTATAGACAGCGCCGTTTATAGAACCGTGCGGTTAGCTTAAGGGACATCGTAGCCAAGCGCTGCTTTACGGATGCGAAACCATTGTTGGCGTGATAGCGGTAATGCCAGCGCGCCAGCGGCTTGTCGCACCCGCTGGATTTTCCCTGAGCCGATAATTGGCAGCGGCCGGCTTGGCAGGCGCAGAACCCACGCATACACCACTTGCTCGATACTCTCAGCGCCTAGCTCCAGACGGATAGCCTCTAGCTCATCGCGTAGCGGCTGATATTCTGGCGCGCTGAACAGGCGACCTCCTCCTAGGCACGACCACGCCATCGGTGCGATGCGACGCTGCTGGCAGTCATCCAAGGTGCCATCGAGTAATAAATCCTGATACAGCGGCGAAATCTCCAACTGATTGGTAACCAACGGGAAATCCAGCCGGCTTTGCAGCAAGGCAAACTGTGATGGCGTGAAGTTTGAGACCCCGACATGACGCACCTTGCCGCTATTACGCAGTTGCACAAAGGCTTCCGCTACTTCATCGGCTTGCATCAACGGATCGGGGCGATGGATCAGCAACAGATCCAGATAGTCGGTATGCAAGTTACACAGTGATTGCTCGGCGCTCTGGATGATATGGCTGGCATCGGTGTTGTAGTGGTTGAGCTGATGCGCTGGGCGGGCGGTCAGGGCGATACCGCATTTGCTGACAATTTCGATCTGTTGGCGCAGCTGCGGTGCCTGTTTCAGTGCCGCGCCAAAGGCCGCTTCGCATTGATAGCCACCGTAGATGTCAGCATGATCGGTGGTGGTGATCCCCAGCTCGATATGCTGCTGGATAAAATCCGCCAGCTGTACCGGCGTCATACTCCATTCCATCAAGCGCCAGTAACCCATGACCAGTCGGGAGAATTGTGGGCCGCCAGCGGCCAGTGTGAGTCGTTCCATCTTAAAGTCCTTGTGATCAAAGTCCTTGGTATCCATGTGGGGTGGCCCTGCATGGCCACCTAAGCACGCACAGCCGCGTAACCACACAGCCATGCCACTGTGCGTGCAGGGTGCTCGGCTTGTCAGTTTTTAGCTATCTTGAGCAGGCAGAGCGGTGATGACCTAGTCGTCGTGCGATTCTGCCGGCATACCGGCTTCCTCGATGGTCAGTGACCAACCGATATCTTGGAGGTGGTTTTGCTCAATCTCCAAGTCAGCCTGTACCAGCGCATTTTGTGCCAGATACTCTTGAGGTAAGAGCAAACGCCAGTCATGGCCTTGGCAGCTTAGCCGCATAAAGGTCGGCGGATTGGACGCCTGACGCAGCTTGTTAAACAGCACGCTCATGCGCAGTAAGCGGATCAGCGCTTGTACCTGTTTTTTCTTGAACAGCGCGAACGACGGCAAACTATCAAGCTTAAGAGCCTTACGCTGGAAGCGTACCAGTGTGGCTAACATGTTCTGCTGCTCC
>JBOFCH010000499.1:0-9370 GCA_051645985.1 Plesiomonas sp.
ACGCGGTATAGGCTCAACGGTGTCAGAGTCCTCTTCGTCAGGGGAGTCGTCGGGAGCCGGAGTTCCGGGTGTGGTTGTGTGGATCCCTCCTGTACAGCGGACTAACTGATATGACCGAGCAAACACGTCAATTAATTAAAGACAGTATTAAAACTATTGCGGACTACCCGAAGCAGGGCATTTTGTTCCGTGATGTGACCAGCATGCTGGAAGTTCCAGAGGCATTTGCTGCCAGTATCCGTCTGATTGTTGACCGCTACCGTGATCAAGGCTTCACCAAGGTGGTGGGTACTGAATCACGTGGTTTTATCTTCGGGGCGCCGGTTGCGCTGGAGATGGGTGTTGGTTTTGTGCCGGTGCGTAAGCCGGGTAAATTGCCACGTGCGGTGATTGCAGAAAGCTATGCACTGGAGTACGGCACCGATACGCTGGAAATGCATGTTGATGCGATTGTTCCGGGTGATAAAGTGCTGGTGATCGATGACTTACTGGCAACGGGCGGTACGATTGAAGCGACTGCTAAACTGATTCGCCGTTTAGGCGGTGAAGTGACGGATGCCGCATTCATCATCAACCTGCCGGATCTGGGTGGCCAGAAGCGTCTAGAAGGCATGGGCATCAATACCTTCAGCCTGGTTGACTTCGAAGGTCATTAATCCGTGCACGCGGCGGTAAATAGAGCGTGTGCGTTAGGATAAAAATCTAGAAAACAGGGGCTTTCGTGAGAAAGCCCCTGTTTTTTGGCTCCGTTTTTCTCTTGGATGATAAGCCGGGTTGCGGTTGGGACACGGTTTTTCCGCTTTCTGTGATAGTATTACTGTCTCGTTTTATTCAGTTTCCCGGTGCCGATGAGTTATCAGGTTTTAGCCCGTAAGTGGCGTCCCCATAATTTTGCAGAAGTGGTGGGTCAGGAGCATGTACTGACCGCGCTGGCAAATGGTTTATCGCTGGGCCGTCTGCACCATGCGTATTTATTTTCCGGTACTCGTGGGGTGGGGAAAACCTCCATCGCCCGACTGTTCGCCAAAGGGCTGAACTGTGAAACCGGGATCACCGCTACGCCGTGTGGCGAGTGCCAGACGTGCCGTGAAATTGATGAAGGACGTTTCGTCGATCTGTTGGAGATTGACGCGGCGTCTCGAACCAAGATCGAAGATACCCGTGAATTGCTGGATAATGTTCAGTACACCCCAGTGCGTGGCCGATTCAAGGTGTATCTCATCGATGAAGTGCACATGCTCTCGCGTCACAGCTTCAATGCGCTGCTTAAGACGCTGGAGGAGCCGCCTCCGTACGTTAAATTCTTGCTGGCAACCACTGATCCGCAAAAGTTGCCGGTGACTATCTTGTCCCGTTGCTTGCAGTTTCACTTAAAAGCACTGGATCCCGATCAGATCCGGGCGCAATTGGAAAAGGTACTGACCGCCGAAGCGATCCCGTTTGAAGCGCGGGCATTATTGCAGTTAGCGCGTGCAGCAGAAGGCAGTATGCGCGATGCGCTGAGTTTGGCCGATCAGGCGATTGCGATGGGCGCTGGCGATGTGACGACTACCGGTGTTGCCCAAATGCTGGGAACATTGGACGTCGATCAGCCTTTGGCCTTGGTTGAAGCACTGCATCGCGGTGATGCTGAGCAAGTCATGCTGCTATTGCAGCAGGCCGCCGAGCGTGGCACGGACTGGGAAGCCTTACTGGTGGAAACTGCCGCGATCCTGCACCGGGTTGCGATGGCACAATTGCTGCCGGGCACACTGGAGGAGTCAGAGCCGCACGCAGTACGCTTGCGTGAGCTGGCACGTACCGTTTTACCGCAGGATATTCAGCTGTTTTATCAGACCTTGCTAGTCGGACGTAAAGAGCTGTTGTTAGCCCCTGATCGCCGCAGCGGTACTGAGATGACCTTCTTGCGAGCATTGGCGTTCCATCCGAAAAAAGTCAGTGCACCAGCGGTATCTGGTGCATTTGATGCGATGGCGGCAGCTGGTCAGAGTGCCGCACCGGTATCGAACGCTGCGCCTGCGCCGATGCATGCGGCACCGGCGAATACCGCCGCTATGCCGGCAGCGGCAGCTCGCGGTAGACCTGCGCCTGTATCTACACCTGTACCTGTACATTCTCAGCCGCAGCCGATTTCAGCACCGATGATGCCAGAGCATGGACAACCTGCACCGTCGCAAGCTCAGTCATTCCAAGCACAATCGAATATTTCGGCACCGGCATCTGTCGCGCCAAGCATGCCGTCGACATCCACGCCAGCGACAATGCCGGTTGGTGCCCCAGTTGGCGGTTTCCCTCCCGGGAGTGTTGACTCTCCGGCCTTGCAGGCATTGCAAGCGCGTGAGCAGTTGCGCCGGCAGCGCCATGCTGAATCATCGAACGGTGAGGGCAGTGGCACAAAAAAAGCGCCGCCGGTTGCAGCAGCAGTAACCCTGCGACCGGCCAGGAATAAGCCTTCGCCACTGGAGCGTTTCGCGGCCGCCGGTGAACAGCGAGGGCGCAATACGCCTGCGCCACGACCGACCGATCCGGCTGCGCCTGTCAAAGCGAAAAAGCCGGAAGCCTACCGCTGGAAGCCGGTAAACCCGGTGGAAGAAGCGCCAGAAGTCGTCACACCGGATGTGGTGCGCTCTTCACTGGAGCATGAAAAAACACCGGAGATGGCGCAGAAGCTGGCGCAAGAAGCGTGTGCACGCGATAGCTGGTCGGCGGAAATTGAACAGCTGAACGTGGCGAAACTGGTGGAACAACTGGCCTTAAATGCGGTAAAAGAAGAGCCTGCGGCAGGGCACGTCCGTTTGTTACTGCGCTCATCGCAGCGGCATTTGAACACCGAACGGGCCAAAGAACAGCTGGCTGAGGCGTTGAGCCTGTTGGCCGGCGCACCGGTAATGCTTGAAATTATCGAAAATGATGATAAAAACCGTCTGACTCCGCTTGAGATTAGACAGGCGATTTATGATGAAAAGCTGGCGCAGGCGCGCCAGTCGTTACAGGATGATAAAAATATCCTACAGCTGCGCCGATTGTTTGGTGCAGACTTGGAAGATGATAGCATCCGGCCGTTGTAACTGAGCGTGTTACGCGGTACTTGTAATACAAGGATCGCGCACGCAATCACCGCGGCTATAATGTCGAAATTTGTAACTCTGCCGCTTTTGGCTTAACCCCTGATTAAAGAGAGAGCACTATGTTTGGTGGTAAAGGTGGTCTTGGCAACCTGATGAAGCAAGCCCAGCAAATGCAAGATCGTATGCAGAAAATGCAAGAAGAGATTGCCCTGCTGGAAGTGACGGGTGAATCTGGTGCCGGTCTGGTCAAAGTCACCATCAACGGCGCGCATAACTGCCGTCGAGTGACCATTGACGAAAGCCTAATGGAAGACGACAAAGAGATGCTGGAAGACCTGATTGCTGCGGCATTCAACGATGCCGCTCGTCGTATCGAAGAAACCCAGAAAGAGAAAATGGCGCAGGTCACCGGCGGTATGCAACTGCCACCTGGCTTTAAGATGCCATTCTGATTGGCGGACTGATGGCAAATAGCAGCCCACTTTTAGAGTCGCTGATGGAAGCCTTGCGTTGTTTGCCGGGGGTAGGGCCAAAATCCGCACAGCGGATGGCGTTTCACCTGTTGCAGCGCGATCGCAGTGGCGGTATGCGTTTGGCTCAAACGCTGACTCGGGCGATGTCGGAAATCGGCCATTGCCATGATTGCCGTACCTTTACCGAAGCGGAGGTCTGTGCGATTTGCAGCAATCCGCGTCGGCAAAAGAGCCAGCAGATTTGCGTGGTGGAAAGTCCGGCCGATATTCAGGCGATTGAACAGACGGGGCAATACTCCGGTCGTTACTTTGTGCTGATGGGGCATCTGTCGCCGCTTGATGGCATTGGGCCGGATGATATCGGTCTGGATCGGCTGGAAGAGCGTCTGGCACAGGAAAAGGTCAATGAAGTGATCTTGGCAACCAACCCGACGGTGGAAGGGGATGCTACGGCTAACTTCATTGCCGAACTTTGTGCTATGCACGGAGTACTGGCCAGCCGAATCGCCCATGGTGTGCCGGTGGGCGGCGAGCTGGAAATGGTAGATGGCACTACGCTGTCCCATTCTTTAGCCGGGCGTCATCCCATCAAGTTCTGATTGTGTTGATTATGCAAAAGGAAGACTTCGGTCTTCCTTTTTTCTTGGCTTTTTCCTAAGAGCCTTCTTGGGTTTCTTCTTGGTTTGGGCGGCGGTGATCGGTGGGGTGGCACAGGCCGTGTGTCATCGATAGGGTGTCACGAGAGGATATTTTGTTATTCCTGTAAAATTAGCCCCTTGAAATTGATTTTCCTGTCCCCACTTATTCTGACATTGAGGTTTTTTTGCTATCTGTTGATACGAGGATTTGCAATGTCACAAGATACCACCATGAAAGCGCAAGAAACGCGCGGTTTTCAGTCAGAAGTGAAGCAACTGCTGCAACTGATGATCCACTCACTCTATTCCAATAAAGAAATCTTCCTGCGTGAGCTGATCTCCAACGCCTCTGATGCGGCGGATAAACTGCGTTTCCGCGCGCTGTCCCAGCCCGATCTGTATGAAGGTCAAGGCGACTTGCATGTACGCCTGTCAGTAGATAAAGATGCGGGTACTATCACTATCAGTGATAACGGCATCGGGATGACCCGTGCCGAAGTTATCGACCATCTGGGAACCATTGCCAAGTCCGGCACCAAAGCATTTTTGGAGTCTATCGGCTCTGATCAAGCCAAAGACAGCCAGTTGATCGGTCAGTTCGGTGTGGGCTTCTACTCCGCCTTCATCGTGGCGGATAAAGTCACCGTGCGTACCCGTGCAGCCGGTGCTAAGCCGGAAGAGGGCGTATTCTGGGAGTCTAGCGGTGAAGGTGACTATACCGTTGCCGATATCACCAAAGCCGATCGCGGTACTGACATTATTCTGCACCTGCGTGATGACGAAAAAGAGTTCTTGGATGACTGGCGTTTGCGCACCATCATCGGCAAATATTCTGATCACATCAGCCTGCCGGTAGAGATCCAAATTCGCGAGCATAACGAAGATGGCAGCGAAGGCGAGCTGAAGTGGGAGAAAATCAACAAGGCGCAAGCCCTGTGGACCCGCAGCAAAGCGGACGTTTCCGATGAAGAGTACCAAGAGTTCTACAAACACATCTCGCACGACTTCTCCGATCCGATGATCTGGAGCCACAACCGAGTGGAAGGTAAGCAGGAATACACCAGCTTGCTGTATATCCCATCGCATGCGCCTTGGGATATGTGGAACCGTGACCACAAGCACGGTCTGAAACTGTACGTACAGCGCGTGTTCATCATGGATGATGCCGAGCAGTTTATGCCAACTTACCTGCGCTTTGTGCGTGGTCTGATTGACTCTAACGATCTGCCGCTGAACGTATCGCGTGAAATCCTACAGGATAATCGCATTACCCAGAGCCTGCGCAGTGCTTGCACTAAGCGTGTGTTGCAGATGCTGGAAAAATTGGCTAAAGATGATGCCGAGAAGTATCAAACCTTCTGGAACGAGTTTGGTCTGGTGCTGAAAGAAGGCCCAGCGGAAGACTTTAGCAACAAAGAAGCTATCGCCAAGCTGCTGCGCTTTGCCTCGACTCATAACGACAGCGATGTACAAAATGTGTCACTGACCGATTACGTCAGCCGCATGAAAGAAGGTCAGGAGAAGATCTTCTACATCACTGCCGACAGCTACGCGGCAGCTAAACACAGCCCGCATCTGGAGCTGTTCCGTAAGAAAGGTATCGAGGTTCTGCTGCTCTCCGATCGTATCGACGAGTGGATGATGAGCTACCTGACCGAGTTTGATGGTAAGCAGTTCCAATCTGTCACCAAAGCGGATCTGGATCTGGGTGCGCTAGCGGACAAGGAAGAAGAAGCGAAGCAGAAAGAAGCCGACGCTGAATTCAGCTCCTTTGTTGAGCGTGTGAAGGGCTATCTGGGTGAGCGTGTGAAAGATGTACGTCTGACTCACCGTCTGACCGATACCCCAGCGCTGGTAACCACTGAGTCTGATGAAATGACCACTCAGATGGCAAAACTGTTTGCTGCTGCCGGTCAAAAAGCGCCAGAGATCAAGTACGTGTTCGAGATTAACCCAGAGCATGTGCTGGTGAAGAAAGTGGCGGATACCGCGGACGAAGTGCAGTTTAATGACTGGGTTGAGCTGCTGCTGGAGCAGGCGATGCTGGCTGAGCGTGGCAGCCTGG
Source organism: Plesiomonas sp. (assembly GCA_051645985.1). Lineage (GTDB taxonomy): Bacteria > Pseudomonadota > Gammaproteobacteria > Enterobacterales > CAMTGL01 > Plesiomonas. The sequence goes on from JBOFCH010000499.1 coordinate 6,245, forward strand.
AAGATCCAAGTGCCTTCGTGCGCCGGATGAACCAATTGCTGATGGCATAATAATGCCAACTGGCTGGATTAAATCCACATAAGCTGAAAAACGCCGCTTGTCTGAGTACGGGCGGCGTTTTATTTTAAAGGGATGCTGAATAATTCAGCAAACTAACCGCTTTTCTATCCTCTCAGGCTGTGATAGCAGGCTTCGTTCTTGAGATCCGCTTGCCGGGAGTGGTATGGTTTATCCCTAAAAAAATACTCCCCTTCACTGAATTTATTGCTAATTAGAGGAATCATCCATGCGCATCATTCTGCTCGGTGCTCCAGGTGCAGGTAAAGGAACTCAGGCTCAATTCATCATGGAGAAGTACGGCATTCCGCAAATCTCTACCGGTGACATGCTGCGTGCGGCAGTAAAAGCGGGTACTGAGCTGGGCCTGCAAGCAAAAGCCATTATGGATGCCGGCCAGCTGGTGACCGATGAGCTGATCATTTCTCTGGTTAAAGAGCGTATCGCGCAAGAAGATTGCCGTAACGGTTTCCTGCTGGACGGTTTCCCGCGCACCATTCCTCAGGCAGATGCCATGAAAGACGCCGGTATCGACGTTGACTTCGTACTGGAGTTCGATGTGCCAGATCAGGTGATCGTTGAGCGTATGAGTGGTCGTCGTGTACACCCAGCTTCTGGCCGTGTGTACCACGTGGTGTATAACCCGCCTAAAGTTGAAGGCAAAGATGACGTGACCGGTGAAGACCTGATCATCCGCGCGGATGACGAAGCGGAAACCGTTCGCAAGCGTCTGGCCATTTACCATGAGCAAACCGAGCCATTGGTGGCGTATTACACCAAAGAAGCCGATGCCGGTAACACCCGTTACTTCAAGTTGGATGGCACCCGTAATGTTGACGCGGTAAGCCAAGAGCTGGCGCACATTCTGGGTTAATCGCCTTTGCGATTGAGCCGCAGAGCGTGACACGCGCTTTGTACACGAAAGGCGGTCTGTCTAATAGGGCAGACCGCCTTTTTGCTGCCGGTTATACCGAAAATATACCGAAAAGAGATGTGGCGTTATGTTGGGTAATGAGCAACCCGTAACGTAAAAACCAGCGAAAAAGTACGGAAAACAACGTGCTAATAAATAGCGCAAGGCAATGCGGGTTTGTGCTGCATCAGTGTAATCGGCAGGGCATAATAGCCACAGAACGACAATAAGGAGCGCGAATGAGCGAGAAACAACACGGCATCTTACTGGTTAATCTGGGGACGCCGGATGCCCCCACGCCAGCGGCCGTCAGACATTATCTGAGTGAGTTTCTGCATGACCGCCGGGTTGTGGATATGAGCCGTTGGTTGTGGTGTCCGTTACTGCACGGGATCATCCTGCCGCTGCGCTCATCGCGCGTTGCTCGCCTGTATCAATCGGTGTGGACCGAGGCTGGCTCGCCACTGCTGGCGTTTTCGCGCCGGCAGCAAACGGCTCTGGTACAGATGTTGGCTGAGCGGCAAGAGAGTTGTCCGGTAGAGTTGGGGATGACTTATGGTCAGCCGTCTATCGCACAAGCGCTGGACACGCTGCAAGCGCGTGGCGTGACTCATCTCACCGTGTTACCGCTGTTCCCACAATATTCTAGTTCGACCACTGCGGCCGTTTGGGATGGTTTGAGCAAGGCATTGCGTTACCGTCGTAATTTGCCTGCGATCCGTTTTATCCGCGATTATCACGATCATCCGCACTATATCTCCGCGCTGGCCGGACGCCTGCGCCAGAGTTTGCCTGCGCCTCAGTCAGCGGAGTGGCCAGATAAACTTTTATTCTCTTTTCACGGACTGCCTCAGCGCTATGTCGACGAAGGGGATGAATACGCCCGTCAGTGTGCCGTGACCGCGCAGGCGGTGGCTGACGAATTGGGGCTGACGCCTGAGCAATGGCAAGTGAGTTACCAATCTCGTTTTGGTCGTGAAGAGTGGCTGAAACCTTATACCGATAAAATGCTGGCACAGTGGCCGTCGCAAGGCGTTCGTAAGATTGCCGTGGTTTGTCCCGGCTTTGCCGCTGATTGTCTGGAGACGCTGGAGGAGATTGCAGAGCAAAACCGGCATGCCTTTCTGGCCGCTGGGGGCGAGCAGTTTACCTATGTCCCCGCGCTCAATGATGATCGGGCACATATTGAACTGATGTACCATCTTATCCGTCAGGAAATGACGGGCTGGTGATAGATAAGCGATTTCCTCTCATTCTGTTTGCAGTTTTCTGTGATAGAATTCGCGTTCTAGCTGATTGTCCAACGCCTCTTTCTGGATCTGAACGATGAAATTTCCCGGTCAACGTAAATCCAAGCATTATTTTCCTGTCAGTGCCCGCGATCCGCTGTTAATCAATCAGATGCGTGCTGCTGAAAGTGAAATCAGCACCGCCTATGTGGTCGGTATTGATCAGACTCTGGTTGATATCGAAGCACGGGTCGATGAGGATTTTCTTAGCCGTTACAACTTGAGCAAAGGTCACTCTTCCTTGATTGAAGATGACGTTGCCGAAGCTTTGTACAAAGAACTGAAAGAGCGCGCTCTGATCACCCACGAATTTGCTGGTGGCACCATCGGTAATACCCTGCACAACTATTCCGTTCTAGCCGATGATAAATCAATCATGCTGGGCGTGATGTGCAGCCACATTGAAATCGGTGGCTATGCTTACCGTTATCTGTGTAACACCTCCAGCCGTCTGGATCTGGATTATTTGCAACCGGTCGATGGCCCAATTGGTCGTTGCTTTGCGTTGATCTCGGAAAATGGCGAACGGACTTTTGCGATTAGCCCGGGTTTGATGAACCACCTTAACCCAGAGAGTATTCCAGAAGAGGTGATTGCCGGTGCATCGGCGCTGGTACTGACGTCTTACTTGCTGCGTTGCAAGCCGGGCGAGCCGATGTCAGACGCCACTATGCGTGCGATTGGCTATGCTAAAAAATACGGTGTGCCAGTGGTATTGACGCTGGGCACTAAGATCTTGATTGAAGAAAATCCGCAGTGGTGGCGTGACTTCCTCCATGACAACATCGACGTAGTGGCGATGAATGAAGAAGAAGCTGCGGCACTGACCGGTATTGAAGATCCGCTGGCGGCCTCAGACAAGGCGCT
>JBOFCH010000500.1:0-1644 GCA_051645985.1 Plesiomonas sp.
ACTTCTTCGATGATCACCCGCAGATTGTCCTGCATCTTCAGCGAGGCTTTTGCCAGCATGCCTAGCTCATCATTACTCATGTAGCGGTTATCAAAACGAAGGGTCAGATTACCGGCGGCAATCGCATTCGCTTGCTCCACCACGGCTTGCAGTGGCGGACAAATCTGGCGTGTCAGGAACACTGTCATCCCGGCCATAAACAGCAGTAACAGCCCGATACTGCCGACGTTGGCTTTGATGATCAGTGAAATTTTGTCCAGCAGATCCACACGGCTCTCGCGAACAAAAGACAGGTTGATTTGTACCAGTTTGGCAATCGAGTTTTCCATGTTGTCGGACAACTCGCGCGAGTGGATCAACAGTTGCTGGGCCTGACTGGTTTGCCCTTGCAGCACCAGTTGATCGAAGGTATGGGATACTTGGATATATTGCTGCCAGTCTTTGCTAAAACGCTCATAGTGCGGGATCTCTTGGTCGACAACCGTACTGCCGTAGCTTTTCAGATCCAGATTGGTTTGTTCAATCTCCTGCATAATCGTATCGCGGCGCTTTTGTACCTGTGAGCCATCCTCCATCAAAATGGCAAATTGATCGCTACGGATGGAGGTGATGTGATTGAGCAGAGTTTCCACCGCAATAATGCTTGGGAGCACCGAGTCAGTAAAATCCAGTGAACGATTTTGGATCCCGCGCAGAGCGCTGCTTAAAAACAGCCCCAGCAGCAGACAAACCATGGCGACAAACGAGAAGACCAACGCAATTTTTTTTCCAATCGAGATATTTTTATAAAACATAAGTAAAGTCGTGATCCTTAACGGCTGATTACCGGCATGCATAACAAAAATCCTAACAGCACACTTGCCCCGCTCGGGGTAAGCAATGTAGATGCTCGGTTTGGCATATCCGGTATCGTGCGGACAACATAAAAAATAGGAAAAAGTAAAATAAAATGAGCATGATGATTTTTTTCAAATAATGCCTTCTGCTATAAACTTTAAAGACACAATGACATTATTTGATGCGGGCTTATCGGCATAAAATTGCATATCTTTAGGGTTATTTGTGGCGCCGATAGGGGATACGTAAGGCTGACGCTGTATCGATACAGCGTCAGGTGTGGCGGAAAGGGAATTATCGGGAGAGATCTGTACTGCTAAGAGGGGGATCAGTCGATTTTCGCTGCGGTGATCTGCTTGTTGAGCCAGCAGTAAATGGATAAACGACTGGCCTCGAAATGTGGCTCAGGCAGTGCAGTTGGCTCAACCCATTCCCATCCCTCACATTTATGAGGCTCTAGATTACGCGGCTCTTCATCCGTATGGGCGAGCAGGCAGACTGACACGGTATGTTTGCCTTCTTGATGGAACGTTTCCAGATTGTTAGTCAGCGCGATAACCTGTGGGTCATGGATAACAAGGCCCGTTTCTTCCGCCACTTCGCGGATGGCACAGTCAGCAAAAGACTCACCGATTTCCAGATGCCCGCCGGGAATAGACCAGTACGGCGCATGTTTACCGCAGCGTTTTCCTACCAGAATTTTTCCGTCAGCGCGTTGCAAGATCACGCCAACGCCTACATAAGGCCGGTTCATGAAGTATTTCCAATCTAAAATAAAACAATATTAAAATCATGCGCTTATTTTTT
>JBOFCH010000501.1:0-8925 GCA_051645985.1 Plesiomonas sp.
ATGCACAAGATTGTCGATGGCCTGCTGCGTGAGCATGATGGCCGTCGGGTGCCGGTGACTTTGTTTACCAAAGGGGGCAGTCAGTGGTTGGAGGCGATTGCCGATACCGGTTGTGATGCCGTGGGCTTAGACTGGACTACCAGTTTGGCTGACGCGCGTGCGCGCATTGGCTCACGCGTTGCCTTGCAGGGTAATATGGATCCGTCCATGTTGTATGCACCAGCGCCACGTATTGAGCAGGAAGTGGCGAGTTTACTGGCCGAGTTTGGTGCTGGTACCGGTCATGTGTGCAACTTAGGCCACGGTATTCATCCGGATGTCGATCCGGCCCATGCCGGGGTGTTTGTCGAGGCCGTCCATCGTCTGTCTCGCCCTTATCATCAGGCATAATCTCGCTTGCAACCCCCACGGGCAGGAGTCAGCAGTATGGCGAACGCTAGCCAGAGTGAGAAAGTCGTCACTGATTACGCGGCATTGCGTGATGAGCAGCGGCGATTGGCCGCCGCTGTCGAGCGAAACGACCGTTTAGGGCCGGTACGTATCGTCGGGGGTGCCGATGTTGGTTTTGAACAAGGCGGCACGGTGACCCGCGCCGCCATCGTGTTATTGCGCTATCCGGCGCTGACCTTGCTCGATTTTCGGGTGGCGCGTTTGCCGACCACCTTGCCCTACATTCCCGGCTTATTGTCGTTTCGTGAATGCCCGGCTTTGCTGGCGGCATGGCAGGCATTGCCGCAACGCCCAGATTTGTTGCTGGTGGATGGACAAGGCATTGCTCACCCACGTGGCTTAGGGGTTGCCAGCCATTTTGGTTTGCTGGCCGATGTGCCGACCATCGGGGTTGCCAAAAGTCATCTGTATGGTGAATACCCGCCGCTGAGCGACGAGGTTGGGGCCTGCTCCCCCCTGCACGCGGGGCAGACACCGCTAGGTTACGTGTGGCGCAGTAAAGCGCGCTGTCGCCCACTGTTTATCTCGGCCGGACATCGAGTGAGTCCGGACTCGGCGCTGCATTGGGTGCAGGCCTGTTGCCGTGGTTATCGCTTGCCGGAGCCGACCCGTTTTGCCGATGGGATCGCCTCGGCGCGGCCGGCGTGGCAATCGATACTGGCTGCCGTCAGCGCGTCATCCAGCGCGTCATCCAGTGTATCGCCACTTGGGGCGAAGACCTAAAAGCGGTGGCTTCTTGCGCAGCGGCGCAGCCATTCAGGGGGGGCTGGGTGATCAATTGCTGCAAATCAGTGCAATCTCCCTGCTTACTGCCGCTTATTTCTATCGATCAGCACAGAAGATCAGTTACACTCAGGCGCTGAAACAGTATAGAGGACTGGGTATGTTACGTAATCCGATTCATAAACGCTTGGAACGTCTAGAGCCGTGGCAGTTGCAAACCTTTATGGTGAGCCTGTGCGAACGGATGTACCCGAACTATCAGGCCTTTGCTCTGGCGAGCGGTTTTGGTAACCCTGTACTGTACCGCACGGTGCTGGATCTGGCGTGGGAAGTCCTGACCGTAAAGGGCGCTAAGGTTAATTTTGAAAATCAGCTCGAAAAATTTGAAGAGCAAATCCCGGCGGCGGATGATTTTGATATGTATGGCGTCCTCCCGGCGATTGATGCCTGTGTGGCGCTGAGCGATTTGCTGCATGCTCAGTTGAGCGGTGATGAGTTGGAGTTTGCGCTGAGTATCAGCCGGATCTCCATCAATACCGTCGCGATGTTGGAGATGCATGATCAAGAGCGTGAGCTGTCGGAAGAACAGCTCAAAGCACTGCCGAATATCCAAAATGAACTGGATGTGCAGTGGGAAATTTATCGTCTGTTGGCCGCCTGTGAAGAGCGCGATCTGGAGTTGATCAAAGGGCTGCGAGCAGACTTGCGTGAAGCGGGTATCAGTAATATTGGTATCGCTGCTGTGAGCGGCGTGCGAGAAGCGTGATTTAACGCCGGAATTCTCGCGAATCATTTCCCTCTGCAGAGCAAAGTGTTCTACATTTGGATTGGTTTGCATTGACCCCATGGCGACGTGGGTAAGCGTATGTTGGCGTGGTGATCTCAAACGGATCAGGGCGCGTCATAGCGAAGTACACTAGACGGGTATGAGACCTGTATAGCTACGAGTAACGTGATAAATAAAACGTAAGGACAACCTATGAACAAGACTCAACTGATCGACGCGATTGCAGAAAAAGCGGATCTGTCTAAAGCGCAAGCAAAAGCAGCACTGGAATCCACGCTGTCTGCAATTACTGAATCACTGAAGGATGGTGATCCAGTACAGCTGGTCGGTTTCGGTACTTTCAAAGTGAACCATCGCGCGGCACGTACAGGTCGTAACCCACAAACCGGTAAAGAAATCCAGATCGCAGAAGCCAATGTGCCTGCGTTCGTTGCCGGCAAAGCGCTGAAAGATTCCGTGAAGTAATTTATCGCGCCGGATATAAAAAAACGGGGAGTCAGCTGACTCCCCGTTTGTTTATCGTCTTGTTATCTTCTTTTCGCGCTATTTTTCACGTTTTCCACTCTATCCACGCGCTGACTTTTCTACCCCACCTCATCCCATCACGGCGTTAGCCGCAGAGGGGCCGAGCGGTTAGGCGGCGTTTTCCTCAGTGGTCGGATGCAGCAAACTGGCTTTGATTTGCTGATCAATATCACTGATGCGGACTTTGACATATTCGCCTGGTGCATCACCGAGAATCGGCTGGTTTTCTTGCTCGACCGGTTGACGCGCAGCAACCAGCTTACTGCCTTCAGGCAGATGACTGATTAACCACTGTTGCCAATGCGACCACCAAGAGCCTTTGTGATGCTCGGCGGCATTCAGCCACACCTGTGAGTCATCCGGTAAGAAGGCGTTATCTGGATTGTACCAGTAGCCATATTTACCTTTCTCCGGTGGATTGACGACACCAGCGATATGACCGGATTCACCGAGAACGAAGGTTACGTGGTTGTTATCTTTGCCAATCACCTTCGCGCCATCGTAGGTGGCATCCCACAGCGCAATATGATCTTCTACCGTAGACAGGAAATACAGCGGCAACTTGATCTTGTTCAGATCGATAGCGGTGCCGCGGATCGAGATCCCGCCAGGGATGATCAACTGATTTTCCAGATAACATTGACGCAACAGGAAGTTGTGGCAAGCCGCTGGCACGTTGGTGCTGTCGCAGTTCCAGTACAGGATATCGAACGCCATCGGGCTTTTGCCTTTCAGGTAGTTGTCGACAAAATAGTTCCAGTACAGGGAGTTTTCCCGTAGCAGGCTGAAGGAAACGGCGATCTGTCGGCCATCCATGTAGCCTTTGATCTGGTTTTGCGTTTCCACGGCGCTAACGGTTTCTTCATTGATGAAGACCCCGATGTCACCGGGTTTGGCAAAGTCCAGCAAGGTGGTAAACAGGGTGCCGGTACGGATCCGCTGTTTCATCCGGCGTGCGGCCAGATAGGCCATGGTAACCGAGAGCAGGGTACCACCGATGCAGTAACCGATGCCGTTCACCTCTTTTTCCCCGGTGGCGACTTCAATTGCATCCAGCGCTGCCAAGACCCCATCAATCACATAGTCTTCAAAGGTGATGTCTTTGTGCTCTGGGGTGGCATTGATCCACGACATCATAAACACCGTATGCCCTTGGGCGAGCGCCCAGCGGACGAAGGAGTTTTGTGCTTGCAGATCCAGAATATAATACTTGTTGATAAACGGCGGTACGATCAGCAGTGGCCGTTGTAACACCTCTTCGGTGGTTGGTACATACTGGATCAGTTCAAACAGCTGATTGCGGAAAATCACTTTGCCTGGGGTCGTGGCCAGATTCTCACCCAGCTGGAAAGAGCTTTGGTCAGTCATGCGGATATTGAGCGTGTCCGCACTTTTTTCCATATCTTCTGTCAGCAGCTCCATGCCTTTGATCAGATTTTGGCCGCTGTTTTCCAGTGTGACTTTCAGTAATTCGGGATTGCTCAGTAGGTAATTACTGGGGGACAGTGCCGACAAATACTGGCGGGTAAAAAACTCCAGCCGTTTGCGGGTTTCTTCGTCCAGCGTTTCCAGCTGGTGGATACTGCTGAGCACATTTTGGGTCGTCAGCAGATAAGATTGTTTGAGGTAATCAAACAGAATGTTTTGTTGCCACTCATCGGAGGTAAAGCGGCGATCGCTGCGATCCGGTTTGATCACCGGTTCACTCGGTTGGCCAAACAGGCGCATTACAGCGTGCTGGGATAATTCAAGTTGCTGTTGCCACCACTTGAGCTGCTGCTCCACCAGTGCATTGGGTTGCCCGAATGCATGCTCAAAGAAGCGATTCGCATCGTTCATGTTGGCCTGCATCAATACTTGATTCAGCGGACCTTGAGCCGTAGAGCGTGACAGGTACAGCTCAACCAGCTTACGGTTCAGGTCAGCCAGCGCATCCAGCGCCTCATTGAACTGATTTGCAGAAGCCATGGTTTTCTCCCTGTAACACCATCATGAAAGAATGACACGCCCGCAGGCGTGTCGGCAGCCAAATTTAGTTGGCGTTAACTTGTAAATGAGAGAGTTGATCTTTGGTCAGTGTTTCCAGCTCTTTCTTGAACTGCTCGTTCATGGAAGAGAGTTTCTGGGTGTCATCCAGCAGTTGCTTGGAGATTTTGTTCACCAGCTCCAGCTGTTTGTTACCAAAGGCCACCAGAGACTGTGGATCTTTGATGTCACCCACGGCTTTGATTTGCTCCAGACCCAGCTCAGAATAAGCTTTGGCAGCAGACAGCTGCACTTTGCTCAGTTGTTCCAGATTTTCAGTCAGCAGACGGTTATATTTATAAACCGGTGCATAGAAGTTTTGCGCCTGCTCGGCGAAGGTTTTGAAGATTTCCGTACTCATTTCTCTGCTCCTTGTGAATAACGCACATCGTATGTTGTGCCGTAAACATAGTTTTTACCTTTACCGCACACATCTTTTACCGCACACAGTACCCTGATTTATATGTGCATTGTATTGCAGTGTAACGAAGCTTTTGTGTAAATACAGGGTAGCTAAGTGGTCTGAGTTGTAGCTTAACGTTAGCGTAAACGTTAATGCTGCCGTGATGAGCGATACCACGGGAGTGAGCGTCTGGATTGGTGGGAGAGGAGAGCGGATAACGCGGCAGTGAAGTTTAGTATTTTACGTTCACGTTAACGTTATCCGCAGTAAAGCCAGCTAAAGATATACCGATAAAGTCTAAAAAATGGGCTGATTACACCCTTATTATTCTACTGATTGTTCGCGTGCAATGGCGCGAAAACCGATATCGGTACGGTAGTAGATGTCATCCCACTGGATTTGAGTGGCTTGTTGATAAGCACGTTGCTGAGCTGCACTGACGCTGTCACCGAGTGCCGTCACGCATAACACACGTCCGCCGGCGGTCAGCGCTTGTGCCGGTTGTTGTGGGTTGCAGCTGGTGCCGGCGTGGAATACTTTACTGTCGTTGCCGGCGCTGGCGGCAGCCTGTGCCAGGCCGTGGATCACATCGCCACTGCGGTAGTCACCTGGATAACCGCCGGCAGCCAATACTACGCCCAGTGCTGGGCGGGGATCCCACTCGGAGCGGCACTGATCGAGGCGACCTTCGACGGCGGCCAGACACAGTTCTATTAGATCGGATCGCATGCGTAGCATGATCGGTTGGGTTTCCGGATCGCCAAAACGGCAGTTGTATTCGATCACTTTCGGGGTGCCATCGGCCATGATCATCAGGCCCGCATACAGAAAACCGGTGTAGGTATTACCCTCGGCGGCCATGCCGCGCACGGTGGGCCAGATCACTTCATCCATCACGCGCTGGTGGATCTGGTCGGTCACCACAGGGGCAGGTGAGTAAGCGCCCATGCCACCGGTATTCGGGCCGCTGTCTTGATTACCAATTCGCTTGTGATCCTGACTGGTGGCCATTGGTAACACATGTTCGCCATCGACCATGACGATAAAGCTGGCTTCTTCACCATCGAGGAACTCTTCCACCACAATACGGTGGCCGGCATCACCAAAGGCATTACCGGCCAGCATATCTTGAACGGCGGCTTCGGCGTCGGCCAGAGTCATGGCCACAATCACCCCTTTACCGGCGGCCAGACCGTCGGCTTTGATCACAATCGGTGCCCCTTTGGCGCGGATATAGGCCAACGCCGGTTCGACTGCGGTGAAATTTTGGTATTCGGCGGTGGGGATCTGATGACGGGCGAGAAAATCTTTGGTGAATGCCTTGGAGCCTTCCAGCTGGGCGGCGGCCTGCGTTGGGCCAAAAATAGGCAGGCCGAGCGCCCGGAAGTGATCGACCACGCCCAGTACCAGTGGAACTTCTGGGCCGACAATGGTCAGTTCGATGCCTTCGCGCTGAGCAAACTCACCGAGGGCGTGCAGATCGGTAACCGCAATCGCTACGTTGCTGACACCGGCTTCGGTGGCAGTACCGGCATTGCCGGGGGCGACATAGACGTGAGACACCTGTGGGGATTGTGCGGCTTTCCATGCCAAGGCATGTTCACGACCGCCACTGCCGATAATCAGGACTTTCATGCATGACTCCAGAGATTGTGAGTTCCGGTGTGTGGCACCGGTCGACCAAAAATGAACCGGCGGGATAGGCCCGCCGGTTGAAGAGTGAAATCAGTGACGGAAATGGCGCATGTGGGTGAACAGCATGCTCATGCCGTGCTCGTTGGCCGCTTGGATCACTTCTTCATCACGAATTGAACCGCCCGGTTGGATCACGCAGGTGACGCCAGCCGCCGCTGCGGCATCGATGCCATCACGGAATGGGAAGAAGGCATCGGAGGCCATAACGCAGCCTTTAACCTCTAGCCCTTCGTCGGCCGCTTTGATGCCGGCAATTTTAGCGGAATACACGCGGCTCATCTGACCGGCTCCGACGCCGATGGTCATGTTGCCTTTGGCATACACGATGGCGTTGGATTTGACGTATTTGGCCACTTTCCAGCAGAACAGCGCATCGCGCAGTTCGTCTTCGGTTGGCTGACGGCTGGTGACCACGGTCAGATCGGCGGCGCTGATCATGCTTTGGTCTCGGTCTTGTACCAACAAGCCGCCGTTAACACGTTTGAAGTCTAGACTGTGGGTTTTCGCACTCCATTCACCGCAAGCCAGTACGCGGATATTGGCCTTGGTGGAGAGGATCGCGGCAGCGCGCACGGTGATGGTTGGGGCGATGATCACCTCGACAAACTGGCGCGCGATAATGGCTTGCGCCGTATCGGCATCCAGTTCGCGGTTAAAGGCGATGATCCCGCCAAACGCCGAGGTTGGGTCGGTACGAAACGCGCGATCGTAGGCTTCGAGGATATTGGCACCCAGCGCGACGCCGCACGGGTTGGCGTGTTTGACGATCACACAGGCTGGCTCGCTGAACTCTTTGACGCACTCCAGTGCCGCATCGGTGTCGGCGATGTTGTTGTAGGAGAGTTCTTTGCCCTGTAACTGTTCGGCGGTAGCGACACTGGCGTCGTGCAGATCGGCTTCGACATAAAACGCGGCCGCCTGATGGCTGTTTTCGCCGTAGCGCATGTCCTGCTTTTTGACAAAGTTCAGGTTCAAGGTGCGTGGAAAACGGCCTGCTGGTTCGCGGTTATCGGCATGATAGGCGGGAACCAAGGTGCCGAAGTGGTTGGCAATCATGCTGTCGTAAGCAGCCGTATGCTCAAAGGCGGTGATGGCCAGATCGAAGCGGGTGGCGTGGCTTAAGGAGCCTTGATGCGCATCCATCTCGGTCAGTACACGGTCGTAATCGGCCGCATTGACGATGATGGTGACATCGCGGTGGTTTTTGGCCGCTGAGCGCACCATGGTTGGGCCACCGATATCGATATTCTCGACGGCCTCTTCCTGTGTGCAATCTGGGCGGGCAATGGTGGCGGCAAAGGGATACAGGTTAACCACCACCATGTCGATAGGTTCGATGGCATGCTGTTGCATGATGGCGTCATCTTGGCCACGGCGGCCGAGAATGCCACCATGAATTTTCGGGTGCAGGGTTTTAACGCGTCCGTCCATCATTTCCGGGAAGCCGGTGTAATCGGAGACTTCGGTGACCGGTAAGCCAGCTTCGCTGAGCAGGCGGGCGGTGCCACCGGTGGAGAGCAGTTCAACGTGGCGTGCGGCCAGCGCACGGGCGAATTCGACAATGCCGGTTTTATCAGACACGCTGAGCAAAGCCCGGCGTACAGGACGGTACTGTTCCATTGTAGATCACATCCCCTTGCAGTGAGCAGAAAGTAGTTTGCGCAAACCCTGAGTCTGGCTTGCGCAAACAACCTATCGCTGATGATCTGGCGCTGTGGTGCGCGGCTATTCTATACGAAAACGTTTGCGTCGGGGGAGCGTTTTTTTGCGTTGCCACTATTCATAGGTCATTGCGCCATGAGGATGGCGCGGTGAAGCGCCTGAGCAAAGATGGTGATGATGGTGATGATGGTGATGAGGTATACGTTAGATGTTGCTGTATACCGGCTGCCGTGGCAGCCGGTCATTGATGGGGAGAGAGGCGGTGCGGGATCAGTGGGTTAGCGGTAGGAAGAAATCACGCAGACCAACCAACAGATTGTTAACGGCCACCGCTGCCAAGATCAGCCCCATCACGCGGCTGATCACCGATGCGCCGGTGCGACCGATGACTTTCTGGATGCGCGAGGCACTCCGCAGCAGTAGGTAAGTGATCACCAGAACGCCCAGCATCACTAAAGCGGTTAAGGATTGATCCACCAAGGAGTAGCGGTGGTTATCGGTCAGCATCACGACCGCCATCATGGCCCCGGGTGACGCAATAGACGGTACGGCAATCGGGAAGACCGCCAGATCACTGATGTCGTAATCCATCTGCATTTCTTGTTCGGGTTTGCTTTCGCCAAAGATCATGGTCAGTGCAAATAACAGCAGCACC
>JBOFCH010000502.1:0-5044 GCA_051645985.1 Plesiomonas sp.
ATTACCACCTTGTTAGCACAAGGTACGCTAGTACACGGTCCACTAACCTTGCTTGATAATCAGTACGACAAGGCCGACCAAACCCAGCGCGATCTGCGTTTTTATCATTTTGATGGCGCAGTGTATCCGGTGACCTTTCCCTATGGTGAAAAACACCCGTCAGAAGCCAAGATTTGGGATCGCTTGAGCCACTTAGCCTCACCTTCCCCCATCAAAGCGGTGTTCTATACCGATCTGGATACCGGCGGGGAATACGAAGTGATTGTGATGTATGAAGATGCAACCGGACAACGCTTGCGCGCGTACGGTAAAAATGAGGCCACCTTGGCCGAAGGCGATTGGGTCACCCCGCCACCGCCGTCAGCCAATGTGCAAGTGCCTTTAGAGCGCCTACAACCCTTGTTGGACTCGCTCGCCCCCACCCTCAAGCCGTTTACCGTGGCACAGGCCCGACGCGCCTTAGACGCCATCCCGCCACTGCTGTACCAAGCCCGTTATGATGACAGCGCACTAACAGACTCGGCGGCACTCGCCCTGCTACAAGGCCAATTACTGCCCAAAGCACAGGTACAAGCTATTTTCGATGAGCACGGCTTTGCCCTGTTTCACCCACAGCCTGATGATCCGGCCAAATCGCATCCGGTGTTGAGCCAACTTAGCCAGAGCGAAAGAAATAAGATACAAACCATTGTGCTGACCGTTCCTGAGCACCGTCGTCCAGCAGCCCCTGCCACAGCAAACAACCCAGCGCCGACCTCGCCTTACGTGCTCACCGCGTTGCTACGCCGCCAAGACGTGTCCTGCGGCAGTAATTTTCAGTCGTTTATCCTAACCGAAATGCGCTATCAGCGAGCGGATAGCCTGCGGCAAAACCCCGATGAGATTGAGGAAGCGCTGCTCGATGGTGAGCAGGTGCGTTTCATCGCCAAACAGTGTGAACTGCGCCCTGAGCGCGTGGTGCACTTTCAACAAGGCGTGCGACACGGCCAATGGCAAACGTGGGATTGTGACTACAGATTGCTGCTCGAGCAGGGCGAGTATGTACAAGGTCAACGGCAAGGCGAATGGAAACTGGGTTCTCGTCAGCATTTTCAACCCATCTACACCGCCAACAACCTCTGGCAAGGTCGCTATCTGAATGACCAGCCGCAAGGCCTGTGGAAGCAAACCCTGATTTATCATGAGTCGATACGTGGCCGTGATACTCCCTTCGCTGGAGGAGAAAAGCACTACCAGAATGGCGTCCTACATGGCGCTTATCAATCCTACCGCTTAGTCATGGGCAAAAAGGCGAACGGGGAAAATCAGGTCCAACTGCGGTTATCAGAACAAGGTCAACAGGTGAATGGCAAGCATGAAGGCGTATGGCGATCAGGTCACGCTGACGGCGGCTATACCGATACCCACTACCATAACAGCCAAGTCCACGGCGAACAGCGGGAATACGATGCCGAGCAACGACTGATCCGCATCACACAGCTCGAAGGGATTGAACGCCAAGGGGAAGAGCAGCTCTTTTACCCGTCCGGACAACCTAAAGAAATTAGCCACTATCAGAACAATGCGCGCACCGGCTCACAACTGACGTATCACCCCAACGGGCAACTGGCTCAGGTGCGTCACTGGCAACCACTCCCCATACCGGAAAACCCCAAATTCTGCCGCGGTTTTAGCTGTCTGAAAGATAACGATAAGCCCAACTCGCTGCTCGAGGGCGAACAACGCGACTACGACGAGCAAGGTCAACTCGTGAGTATCGAATATTATCAGGCCGGTCAACGCAATGGCCCACGCTACACCTTCAGCGGACAGCGGCTGAAAAGCAGCAGCATTTATCGAAACGATCGCAATAATGGCGTCACCAGCCGTTATTTGACCGACAAGCAACCCACGCTGCCTCCAAGCGACCTGCTCATCAGTTATCATGATGCCCAAGATGAGGTGCCGATTGGGCCACTGTGGCAATTTGCCGCCGACGGCAGTCTCAGCGCCCTCGAACAAGGTTGTCGCCAGCGTAGCGCTGCCGCAGAGCCTGACTCCACGTTCGGACTCCCCGCCACATGGCGCAATGCCAATGCTCGCTGCGGCAGCCAATACCGCTTTCACCCAGACGGTCAACTAAGCCGGATGCGCTACGTCAGTGCCGGTGACGTACTTCATGAAGTGCTATACCACCCGCAAGGGCGCTGGCTGAGTCTCTTGCTACCACAGGCCAACGGTGAAAACTTTCTGCAACTGCGTCATCGACCTGATGGCAGCGTACAGCAGAGTACCAGCCCAATCTCGCCAGCCTCGTGATATCGACACTCTTGGTATTTTCGCCATAAAAAAACCGCTGTCGTCAACCAACGGCAGCGGCGGGAAAGACACTCCACAAACAAGCAGTGGATGGAGCTGATAAGGAAACACGCACTGCCTGTACCGCCCAGCGTACAACCATACCGGTACAGACAGCGTTTAACCTCTTGCATCACGGCATCTGCCGCCGTGTGTTACACGCGACGATAAGGCAGATACATCGGCGCCCACATGCACGCTTCAATATGCTGCATTAGATCCTTACCGTTTAGCGGATGCTGCGGATCGTTACGCACAATCTCCTTCAAGATCTCCGAGGCCACATGCACCGAAATCCGGCGCAGCTCACTGATCCGCGGATACACCGTGCCGCGCGCCAGATCCTCTGGTGCCACACACTCCGCCAGCGCAAACGCCGCAGTGGTAAAGATATCCGGCGAGATCTCGCGGATCTGACTAACAATCGCTGCCAATCCAACCCCCGGGAAGATAAACACGTTATTGCCCTGCCCGATCCGGTAAGACTCGCCCTGATACAGCAAATCGTTGAACGGGCTACCGGTCGCCACAATCGCCTGACCGTCACTCCAGCGGAAAATATCCGCCGGCAACGCCTCACAATTACTGGTCGGATTCGACAATGGGAAAATCATCGGCCGCGCACAATGCACCAACATCTGACGAATATGCGCTTCTTTAAACGCACCGCCCGAGCCACTGGTTCCCAGCAGCACCGTAACCGGGACATGCGTCAGCACATCCATCAGATTGGCCTTACCCGGTTCTTCGGTCTGCCACATCTCCAGCAGCGCCCCCGGCTTGGCATAGCGACGCTTGTATTCATCCAGATTATCGCGGTTATCGCACACCAACCCTTGCGTGTCTAAAATGTAGATCCGATCGCGCGCCGCTTGCGGCTCCAGCCCCTCACGTAGCATGCCGGCATAAATCTGATCCGCCACCCCAACACCGCCAGCCCCAGCGCCATACACCAAATAGTTTTGCTGGCTCAGCGTCTCGCCTTTACTGCGCACCGCACCGATGATCCCGGCCAGCACCACCGCACCGGTGCCCTGAATATCATCATTAAATGACGGCAACACCTGCTGATAGCGGCTTAAATTATTAAAGGCATTGGATTTACTGAAATCTTCCCACTGCAACACCGCATTGGGGAAATGCACCTTCACCTGCCGAACAAACTTCTCAATAAACGCATCGTACTCCTGCCCGCGAATGCGTTTATGCGGCTGGCCCAGATACATAGGATCATCCAGCAACGCCTGATTATCCGTGCCCACATCCAGCGTGATCGGCAGACAACAAGCAGGATGGATCCCCGCCGCCAAGGTATACAGCGAAAGCTTACCAATCGGGATCCCCATCCCACCAACCCCTTGGTCGCCAATCCCCAAAATCCCTTGGCTATCCGTCACCACAATGATCTTGATGGTCTTACCGTTAAAGTGGCGCGCCATATTGCCCATGTTGTCCACGTTTTCTGGCGTAATAAACAGGCCACGTGGCTTTTGGTAACGGTGGCTGAACTCCTGACAGGCTTTGCCCACCGTTGGAGTGTAGATAATCGGCGTCATCTGCTCCACATGTTGGGAAAGCAGCGCATAGAACAACGTCTCGTTACGATCTTGCAGTGAGCGCAGAAAGATGTACTTTTCGATATCGGTCGAGACACTTTCAAACCCCTGATACACACGCTCAATCTGATCATCAAACGTCTGTACCTGAGGCGGCAACAGGCCATCCAGCTCAAAATCTGCCCGCTCCTGCTCGCTAAATGCCGTCCCTTTATTCAAGTTACGATCATTGAGCAGATCAGTACCCGTCAGTGAAACCGGCCGGAATTCATTACCTTCGGAATCTTTCCAGCGTAAATATTTACCTGTAGCCATACCCTCTCCCATTTACCCTGTTCGGTTGGTACATCTTTCTTTCAATTGTTTCTTTCAATTGTTGTTCAATGAGTACCTGCCTGCCATGCAGGAATAGCGGCGGTTGCTAATCTAATGATATTCTTATGGAAAAGGTTATTTTGTGACCGGCAACAAACTCCACTGACGCCTGCCCCAATAAAGCGTGAATCGCCCCGCAACCTGTAAAGTAACCTTTTGCAGCGAAAAATAACGCCATGAAAAATTAAAGGGATAAAATCAAGATCCAACTACAATTCGTAAAACAATACTCACAAGAGCAATGAAAAATAAAATTCAACCTATCGACAATTATTTGAATAAGCACTTAATTCAACTACTCTCGCCCTATTTAAAAATCCGTGACAACAATCACATAAAAAGCAAAAGCAGCACTTTTAAATAAGATTGCAGAATATTACTAACAATCTAATTTATTTTACAAATGTAATAACTTCATTTTTGTGATAAACGCATAATTATGGCGTAACTCACTGATAATCAGTCACTATATAGGGCGAATGACGCATAATTGTAACTTAGTAGCCCCACGATGAAATAATATACACACCCTTTCACAACCCAGCACCTGTCCATCCATCACCAAGCGGCGTATATTAATTGCGTTCATAAAATAGAGTGAATGAGAGACAAGAATACGAACAAGATGGAAAGAAAACCCAAGCTCGATTTTATTTCCACAGCGAAATAAAACTGGCTTGTTAAAAAGTGTACGCATCATCAAAAATACACTGACCCAGTTTATTTTAACTCACCGTGATTGATTATTTTGTTAATCACTGAGTCAACGTGTACCT
>JBOFCH010000503.1:0-8406 GCA_051645985.1 Plesiomonas sp.
AAGCGGCCGAAAGACACACAAAATCCGGCATAACGCGGCGTTATTGTCATCACTCAAGCCGCACCCGTTTCCCTCACTACCCCGGTCTAAGCCGCGGTAGTGATTCGCGGTGGTAATTATTCCCGATCTTGTGGGCTGATGTTGTGGATAGCGTAGAGCAGATAAGCTATTGAGGGTCAGTACTTAATACTTAGCACCATACTTAGCTTAGCGCCGCGGCAACATTCGATGTAACAGGTTCTGCCCCATCCGCCGTGACATCAGTACCACCGCCAGCACATGCACCAGCACCAACACCGTTAAGCCATCCACCAGCCATGCGTGGATCTCGGCCAATGGCCACGCATCCCCCCACGCCGCATCTTGCCCCCAACCGGTGAAGGCAACCGCCAGTAATCCCAACCAGAACAACCAAATCGCCAGTGCGCCCAGCGGATTATGCTCTAGCTCCGTTGGCAGTTCACCTGAGCGAATGTGCGCCAGATGATGACGCACACGTGTCCAGCTAGGTAAAAACTGACTTAGGCGTGCCGGCCCGCGCGCCAGAGTGCTGCCCCACAACAGCCTCAACACCACTAACGCCGCAACCCCCAGACCAATACGCTCATGCCAGCTCCCACCGGCCTCATTCAGCATGCGGTTACATAAAAAACCGCCGGCGACCAACCAGTGAGTGGCGATCACTACCGCATCCCAACGATCCGGTGGACGACGGATATTTTCAAGATCGGCCATCGGTTAATCTTTCACTTTCAGTTCTTTATGATAATGATCGCGGACTGTTTTCATCTCACCGATCACTTTCTTCGCTTCTGGCACCTTACCGGCCGCCAACAGCGCTAATGCCTGATCGGTTTGATCTTCCAGTTTACCCAATCCGGTCAGGTAGGTGTGGTGCGTTTCGCTGTGCTCGGTCATGCCTTTGGGTTTTGCCGGGATCATGCCCTTGGCCTGCTGCACCGCAGAGCGAATAAGCTGTAAATCGCGGGTCAGGAGCGTTGGATCATCACTCTTGCTGATCGCTCGGTAGTTGCGCGCGATGATCTTCATGGCCTGTTCGACATCGGCAATTTTCTCTGCCGCCCGCAGTGGCGTGCTCGCCAAAGTAGCGACCAAACAGACGCTCATGATGATGGTTAATAATTTCGCCATTGCACACTCCTTTATGCTTTACAAAAAAGACTCGACGACATAGTTCGACAACTATGCTCGACAACATAGATCTACAAAAAACACACACTTTGTATACAAAACGAGTATATCGACTCCCGCCGAGTGGGGGAAATGCTTTTTCCAACCCAAAAAGCACAGCATGACGCTGTTCAAATATCGGCCAATACAAATGAGTTAACAAGGAGGAAAAACAGCCCACTAAATGGATAAAACCATGCCACAAAGCGTAATGCAGAAATGCAGAAATGCAGAAATGCAGAAATGCAGAAATGCAGAAATGCAGAAATGCAGAAATGCAGAAATGCAGAAACTATCACGCCGCCCACAATGTGGCGGCGTGATAGTTTTAACTGAGAGGTACGCTGAACGTTACAGACAGTAATCAGCTACCGGCAATCTTCATCTCATCAAGCAAAATCGAGCCGGTCTGAATGCTAGAGCGCAATTCAATATCGCTGCCTACCGCCACAATATTGGCCAGCATGTCTTTCAGATTCCCGGCAATCGTGATTTCAGATACCGGATATTGAATTTCACCATTTTCGACCCAGAAACCAGCCGCACCACGGGAGTAATCACCGGTCACGGCGTTAACACCTTGGCCCATCAATTCGGTAACCAGCAACCCTCGGCCCATCTGGCGTAATAGCTGGTCAAAATCCTGACCGCTACTTTGCACCATCCAGTTGTGGATCCCGCCGGCATGACCGGTGGTTTGCATCCCCATCTTGCGGGCGGCATAGCTGGTCAGCAGGTAAGTTTGCAATACCCCGCGCTCAATGATCTGCAAATCACGGGTACGCACCCCTTCGCTGTCAAACGGTGTCGAGGCTAATCCTTTACGCAAATGCGGGCGCTCAGCAATGTTAAACCAAGACGGCAGAATTTGATGTCCCAACTTATCCAGCAAGAACGAAGACTTACGGTACAAGTTGCCGCCGCTGATCGCGCCGACCAAATGCCCAATCAGTCCCGTGGCTACTTCGGCACTGAACAGCACAGGAGCTTGGGTCGTCGCAATTTTACGTGGCCCCAATCGGCTTAAGGTGCGCCGCGCGCACTCTTCACCCACCCACTGTGGACTCATCAGATCGGCCGCATCACGGGCGATGGTATAGCTGTAATCACGCTCCATCTCACCGTTGTGCTCACCAATCATGCTACAAGACAGCGAATGACGGCTGGAAGGATAGCTGTGCAGCAGACCGTGGCTGTTACCGTACACCTTCACCCCGTAGTGGCTGTTAAAGGCGGCACCATCACTGTTGGTGATCCGCGCATCGGCAGCCAGTGCGGTATTCTCGGCTTCAATGGCATAACGTGCGGCCAAGTCTGGATCAATCTGCATCGGATGGAACAAATCCAGATCCGGGATCTCAAAAGCCATCAGCGCTTTATCCGCCGGGCCAGCATACGGATCTGGCGAGGTATGCCGGGCAATTTCCAGTGCCGCTTCCACCGTCTGGCGGATCGCCGACTCACTCAGGTCAGTGGTGGACGCGCTGCCTTTGCATTGGTCACGGTACACCGTGATCCCAAGCGCACCATCACTGTTAAACTCCACATTTTCCACTTCGCCCAGACGGGTACTGACACTGATCCCGGTGGTTTTGGTGATCGCCACTTCCGCCGCATCACTGGCAGTCGCTGCCAGCTCCAGCGCTCGCGCCACCGCATTTTCCAACTCTTGACGCTGTTTGGTTACCTGAGTCACTGCATCCATAAATTCTGTCTGCCATGCTTAAATTGAACACTCTTCTAAAACAAGCATATCAGGAATAGGCAGCAATTTCGCAGCCATCGCACTAACCTGATAGAATCAGCACCCAAATTGACATGCCGTGAGTACTCGCAATGAGAAAACGTAATGATGACCTGCACTGGCAGGATGAGGAAGAAGAAGAGATCATCTGGGTCAGTAAGAGCGAAATCAAACGCGATGCTGAAACCCTCAAAGCCTTGGGACAGGAGCTGATTGCTCTGGGTCGTCAGGCACTGAGCCGTGTGCCGCTGGATGATGAGCTGCGCGCCGAAATCGAGCTGGCCCAAAAAATCAGTAAGGAAGGCTTGCGCCGTCAGGTGCAGTTTATCGGCAAAATGCTGCGCTCACGGGATGTGACGCCGATTGTGACTGCGCTCGACAAGATGAAAAACAAGCACAATCAACAAATTGCCTTATTCCACAAGTTTGAGCGCATCCGCGATCAATTGCTGGAGAAAGGCGATGAGGCACTGGTGATGGTACTGCAAGATTACCCACAAGCTGATCGTCAGCATTTGCGTAATCTGGTGCGCAGTGCACTGAAAGAAAAAGCCGACAACAAGCCACCTAAAGCCTACCGCGAGATCTTCCAGTATCTCAAAGAGCTGGCAGAGCAGCGTGAAAACGACGAGTCTGCCGGCCAAGACGCCGAATAAGCTCTCGGCCTCAGCGTACGGCTGCATATAAGCCTGTACGCCTATACGCCAAGAACCCAAAAACCTACCGCTGGTTACACGGACAGTAACCCGGTAGCGGCCCCCAAAAGACACGCTACCGTTGGCGCTTAGCCAATAACCATCATCGCGGCGTTAAGCCGTACCGCCGACAGTCATCGCATCCAGTTTCAGCGTCGGCTGACCCACCCCGACCGGCACGCTCTGCCCTTCCTTACCGCAAACACCGACGCCCTGATCCAGAGCCAAATCGTTACCGACCATCGACACCTGCTGCATAGCTTCGATGCCAGAGCCAACCAACGTCGCACCTTTCACCGGACGAGTAATCTGGCCATTTTCAATCAGATAAGCTTCAGATGCCGAGAAAACAAACTTACCGGAGGTAATATCCACCTGACCGCCACCAAAGTTCGGCGCATACAGGCCATACTCCACGCTACTGATAATCTCTTCTGGCGTATGCTGACCGGCCAGCATGTAGGTATTGGTCATCCGCGGCATCGGCAGATGCGCATACGACTCGCGACGGCCATTACCGGTTGGTGCCACGCCCATCAGACGCGCGTTGAGCTTATCTTGCATGTAGCCTTTGAGAATACCGTTTTCAATCAGTACGTTGTACTGACCCGGCACCCCTTCGTCATCGATATTCAGCGAGCCGCGGCGATGTGCCAAGGTGCCGTCATCAACAATGGTACACAGTGGAGAGGTGACTTGCTCACCGATACGCCCAGAGAAGACCGACGCTTCCTTACGGTTAAAATCACCTTCCAGACCATGCCCGACCGCTTCGTGCAGCAGCACGCCTGGCCAACCGGCACCCAACACCACCGGCATGGTACCGGCCGGTGCTGGCGTGGCGCGCAGGTTCACCAACGCCTGACGCACCGCTTCACGGGCAAAGGCTTCGGCGCGGATCTCGCCATTTTCTTCGGCTTGGAAATAGGCATAACCGGTACGCGCACCGCCCCCGGCCGAGCCACGCTCACGCAGGCCCTCGTGCTCCACCAGCACACTGACCGATAAGCGCACCAACGGGCGAATATCGGTCGCCAGCGTACCGTCAGTCGCGGCAACCAACACCTCTTCGTAGACACCGGTCAGGCTAGCGGTGACTTCGCTGACTCGGGGATCTGCGGCGCGCGCCGCCTGATCAACCTGATGCAACAGGGCAATTTTGTCTTCACGTGACAAACTGCCAAGCGGATCGATAGGCAGGTAAATCCCACTGGCACTTTGCGCCATCAACGGGCGGCAAACACCCGACTGACCGGCCGCCGCAATACCGCGTGCCGCCAAGGCACTTTGCTGCAAACTGTGACGGGTAATTTGATCGGCATACGCAAAACCGGTCTTTTCGCCGCTCACGGCACGCACGCCAACCCCTTTATCAATATTGTACGAGGCATCTTTAATGATACGGTCTTCCAGCACCCACGCTTCATGGTAGCTGGACTGGAAATAGAGATCGGCATAATCCACATGGCGCTCGGCCAGCAGACTCAACGTTGTCTCGAGATCAGAAATATCAAGACCGGTAGGGGATAGTAACTGCTCACTGACAGCGTTCAGACTCATCGGATGTACTCTTTATCTAATCCAGTGATGCACCATGACAGTCCATCACTGTGAAAATTGTGGATCAAACCGGTTATGCTGTAAAACCGGCATCTGATTGCGCAGTATAGGAAGCGCAGATACGTCCACGCAAGCTTGCAACGGGGCGATCCGCTCTGGCTGCTCGGCCACGACACTGCCCCACGGGTCAACCACCATACTGTGGCCCCACGTATGCCGCTTAGGTGAGTGCCCACCCACTTGGGCCGCCGCCACCACCCAGCACTGGTTCTCAATGGCGCGGGCGCGCAGCAGCACTTCCCAGTGTGCTTCACCGGTCACGGTGGTAAAAGCCGCCGGGACGACCAAAATCTCAGCGCCTTGCTGGCGCAGTTGCTGATACAGGCCGGGAAAGCGCAGATCATAACAGATAGACAATCCCAGACGGCCGACCGGCGAGTCTACGACCACGACCTGCTGCCCGCCGCGGTAGATTTCCGACTCGCAATAACGCCCCTGCGGATCGGCAACTTCCACATCAAACAGGTGAATTTTGTCATAGCGCGCGCGGATCTGCCCTTGGGCATCAAACAGCAAACAGCTACTGGTCAGGTTATGTGAGTCAGTACGGTGATACAGTGGCATCGAGCCGACCAGCAACCATTTGCCATAACGCCGGGCCAGTGTCGCCAAGGTTTCCTGTAGCCGCCCTTCGCCTTCACGCTCGGCCCAGCCGCGGTACGCCACCGCATCGGCAAACAACAGCGCATTTTCCGGTAATACCACCAGCTGAACACTCTCGTCTAACTGGCGCAATTGCCCTTCAATTTGCAGCAAATTCAGCTGCACATCGGCTCCGCTGCATAACTGCAAAAGGGCGATATTCGGTCTGCGTGCGTCCATCAGAAATCTCCTTTTTCTATACGCTGCGTTTCCTGAACTAATGGGTTATCCATGCTGCCTTCAATATGGTAGCGCAGCAGGGAAATCTTGCTCCACAGCGGTGACAAAGCCTGTGAGGCGGCAAATAGCGCCAGCCCCGCCACCGGATTGACCACAAATGCAGTAGCAACCGACAATCCGGCCCCCAGCTCTGGTGCGATAACCGCATCCATGTTGAGGGTTCGCCGGTACAAGTTCAGCTCACCGCGCATGGCAATGTCCGCTAGCAAGCCATCAATCAATAAGTTATCCGTACGCAGTATACCGCGGCTAATCGATGCCGTACCGGTTATCTTGTCGTAAAAGAATCCTTCTTCAAAGGCATCACTGAAGTCCAGCCGTAATTTGCGCAGCAGAGAGTCAGTACTCACTAACCGTAAAACCTGCCCGGCACGCCCTCCCACATCAGAGACCATGCCTTTACGTGCCTTGAGTGATAATGAGCCACCCAATTGCTCCAGCGCCAACTGCCACGGCGCTCCCGGCCAGCGCAATGTATAGGTCAAGTCAGTCGGCGTATCACGCAGCGAGGTGGCCACCCCAAAATGCGTCAACAGTACGGCGAGATTCGGGGTTTGTAGGCGTCCACCGACCGTCGTGATCACCGGCTGCCCGCGGCCACCACGCCAAGCACCATCCAGCGTAAGCGTTCCGACGCCGGTATCAATCAGGCCATTACTCAAGGTTAACGCCTGCGCCGATGGAGTTAAGTCGGCTTGTACTAACTTCAGTGACTGACCGTCAATCCGGCAATCATTACAACGCAGGCGCAGTGCTGGCCAGCGGCGAAAATCAAAACTTTCCGAGGCCAAGGTATTCACCGTTGGCGTGGCCGACTCACCCACACTCGACAGTGGATGTTGCCAATTCAGGTAAGCCAAATCGATGCGCCACGGTGCTTGACGATACAAAGCTGCACTGCCGCGGATCTGTTTAGCCACTACTTTGAGCTGATAGCTATCGCCCTGCAAACGGCCATTCAACGACAGATTATCCCAACGCTGACCCGCCAGTTGCAGCGCCTTCGTATCTAACTGCAAATAATCCGGTAGATAACGCAGCCAGTGCGCTGGCGTCGGGGTACTGCGACTCAAATTATCGACCGCCGGGGCCAGCATCCCCTGCCAAGCATCCAGATCCAGTGTCGGCACATTCGCCGTCAGCACCATTGCGCCGGCCGGGCGAGCCAGATGACTGGCGGCCCCCAGATCCAACCATGCCCGCTGCAAGGTCGCCTGTTTGCCCACCAGCCACTGTCCCTGAAAACGGGCCAGTGCGCCCCAATTACCCTGCACGGTAAAACGCTTCAGATCGCCCTTGGCTGTAGCCTGCCAGCGCTGCCCCTGCCAAGCCGGGCTATCCAACGGGGCCGGCAGGCGGCTACGTACCGCGCCAAGTGCACCGTCAACATTAATCTGATAACGTGCGCCGCCCTTATCCGGTAACTGTACCGCCACCTTACCTTGCCACGGTAAGCGGCCACTGAGCTGTTGCCACAGCGGGGTTGGCCACACCTGATGCAACTGATTCACTGCCCAATCACCGTTGAGATCCACATCGATGGCATAGTTTTTCTTCTGCTGACGGGTCGTGAAATTGAGGGTCAGTGGCTGTTGCCACAAACGCGCCTGCAACGGCTGGCTACGCAAGTTACCGTTATCGAAGCGAAACGCCCCTTTGACCCCCGACAGCACCAGATCCAGCGAGGTCAGTCGCAACGTGTTATTTTCCAGCCATACTCGACCTTTCGCATCCGCCTCAGCACCCGAGAGCGGGATCGACAGTTGCAAATCCCCTTTCACTGGGCCTTGTAACTGGATCTCTTGCAGCGCCGCGCCAACGGAATCGCGCAGCGGGGAATGCGTCAGGTAATACTGCACCTCCGGCGCGCGGCCTTGCACGCTGGCATCAATTTTCAAGCTCGCATCTTCGCGTAACGGATCGATGCGCGCATCGATGCGCGTTGCCCGCGCCGCGCCAAGACGTGCCTGCGTGCTGCGCATCAACAAGCGATCGTCTTCAAACAACAGATCAAGATCCAAATCGCGCAGTGGCAACCAGTTGGGATCGAACTGAAACACCGCTTGTCGCACCGGCACCGCGACCTGAAACACGCCCTCATTACCCTGATAAGGGAATTGCAGCGGATCGCCGGCCCATACCAAGGTCGCACCTTGTACCTGACCGGCTTTCAGGGTTGGCGTCAGATAGTCGGTCAACGCATTGCCCATCAGCCCGCGCGGATAATAGCGCCACGCTTGCGCCGCCTGACTTAAATTAATCCCGCCCAAAATG
>JBOFCH010000504.1:0-3302 GCA_051645985.1 Plesiomonas sp.
ATTTGGTCGTAACTTCTCACCGGAGTGGATTGAATCGGAAGCCCAGATTTGTCCGGCTATCCGCGCACTAGTGCTGTACGGTGATGGGCTACCCAGCAATGTCGCTCTGATTGACATCATGCCGGGACAAGAACCTGCCCTGCCCGCTCAGTTATCCGCACTGAATCAAACCCTGCCTGATTATGCCCAAATTACTCATTGGATTATCGCGCAGCCACCACTGTCTGCAAATCCAGACTGGTTTACCCGTAATGGCCGCCCACGCCGTGATGTCATTTTCCAACACTATCAGGATCAGATAGTTCGTCTGGCCACAGGAGATGCACAATGAGCTTTTACCAACACTTACAACACGCCACCGCCACTGAACGGGCTAATTTACTGCAAGCCCCGATCATTGCGGCCAGTTTGAATGGTGAGATCACGTTAGCCCACTACCATGCCTTCCTGACACAGGCTTTCCATCATGTGCGCCATACGGTGCCACTACTGATGGCTGCCGGTAGCCGACTGAGCTGTAAGCAAGAGTGGCTGCGAGATGCCATCGCCGAATATATCGAAGAGGAATTAGGCCACCAACGCTGGATTTTAGACGACATCCGCTATAGCCACGGCAATGCGGAACAGGCTGAGGCCGCGAGGCCGTCACTCCCCATCGAGCTGATGGTGGCATTCTTATACGACCAGATCCATCGCCATAATCCACTGAGTTTGTTCGGTATGGTACTGGTTCTCGAAGGCACCAGTGTCGCATTAGCCACGAATGTGGCAGCCCACATCCAGCAACAATTACAACTGCCCGCTCAGGCCATGAGCTACCTGACTTCGCATGGCTCACTCGATCAGTCTCATTTGGTCTTCTTCGCTAACCTGATGGATCGTATCACCGATCCGCAAGATCAAGCCGACATCATTCACGCCGCCCGTGTCGTGTATCGGCTGTATGGTGCCATGCTGCACCAACTGACCGCGACCCACACCACATCGCTTGAGGAGATGCTGTCATGAAATTGCATAATCGACGGATCTTACTCACTGGCGCCAGTGGGGGTATTGGCAGTGAGCTAGCCAAACAGCTGGCCACGCAGCAAAACACGCTGATCTTGCTTGGCCGAGATTTGAATGCGCTGGAAAAATTACGTCGTAACCTGATTAATCCAGAGCAACATCACTGCCTGAGCCTTGATCTGACGGATCAGCAGCAGATCTTGGCACTCCCCAGTGCCGCCGAATTACAAGAGGGGATCGACATTCTGATTAACAATGCCGGAACCAACCACTTTGCGTGGCTCGAAGATCAGACCCCACATCAGATCAATGCGCAATTGCAGCTAAATCTGAGCGCGCCGATTTTTCTCACCCGAACCCTGCTGCCCCTACTGCATAAACCCGGCCAGATTCTCAATATCGGCTCCAGTTTTGGCGGAATAGGTTATCCCGGTTACAGCGTTTATTGCGCGGCTAAATTTGGTTTGCATGGTTTTAGTCAAGCGCTCGCACGTGAATTGCACGGTAGCGGGATCAGCGTCAGCTATATCGCCCCGCGTGCTACCCGTACCGACCTCAATAGCCCAGAAGTTTACGCGATGAATGCCGAGCTGGGTAACCACACCGATAGCGTAGAAGCCGTCGCGGTGGCGGTGCTGGATGTCTTACAACGCGCAACTCGTAATCGCTGGCTCGGCTGGCCTGAAAAGCTGTTTGTCCGCATTAATGCGCTGTTTCCCCGTCTGGTTGATCGTGCCATTGCCGCTCACCAGCCAGTGATTGCCCGCTATGCTCACCAAACATTACGACAAGCGCCACAATCGGCCTTAGAGTCCACTGTGCTGAAACACAAGGAATCTTAAGATGAAAGCGAGCCTCACACTGCTGTCAGCCATGCTGGCGACTCTCGGCGGGATCAACTACGGCTTTGCCGACACCACACTGGATAATCTACAAAGCCGCTGGGCTGAATGTCAGTACCAAACGCTAACCATGCACCGCGAAAAATGCCTGAATGCCCTGACAGAACAGGCTCAAGCCGATCTGAACAAATCGCCCGAACGTACCGATCTTCTGATCTGGAGTGCCATTATTGAAAGCTCATTAGCAGCAGAGCGCGGTGGTTTAGGTGCTCTTGGTCTGGTCAAACAGGCCAAAATCGCGCTGGAAAAAGCACTACAACAAGATCCCAACGCGCTGGATGGCTCCGCATACACCAGCCTCGGCTCACTCTATTACAAAGTCCCCGGCTGGCCCGTCGGATTTGGTGATGATAAGCAGGCCGAACGTCTGCTGAAACACGCATTAGCCATCAACCCAAATGGCATTGATCCCAACTATTTTTATGGCGATTTCCTGCTGGAGCAAGGCGACAAAATACAGGCAAAGGCGTACCTGCAAAAAGCCCTGCAAGCCCCCGCGCGTCCGGGGCGAGCATTAGCCGATAAAGGGCGTCGGTATGAAATCCAACAAAAACTGGATAAACTCTGAACATTGCACAAGAGCAAGAAATTGCGCAAACAAGGGATAAAAAACGACAGGAGTCAACATCATGCGGATCTTGCTGGTAGAAGATGACCCGATGCTGGGCGATGGCATTGCCGAAGGATTACGGCAACACGGGTTTACTGTCGATTGGTTGACCTGTGGCTCACCTGTGCCTTCTTATCTGGCGGCAGAGTCATTTGCCGCCTTGGTTCTGGATCTGACCTTGCCCGACACGGATGGCTTGCAGGTTCTGCGACGCCTGCGCCGTGACGGTTGCACCGTCCCGGTGCTGATCCTGACCGCCCGCGATGCACTGGATGACAAAGTCACCGGTCTCGACGCCGGTGCCGATGATTACCTGCCCAAACCCTTTGCCATGAAAGAGCTGATCTCGCGCCTGCGCGCACTGGTTCGACGCAGTAAAGGGGTGACTCAACCGGAGCTGCATCACGGCGCCATTCGCCTATTGCCAGAGGCGCAGCAGGCAACGTTTAATGATCAACCCGTACTCCTGACTCGTCAGGAATTTCGTTTATTGGAAGAACTCCTGCTGCACTGCGGCCGAGTGATGACCAAAGAGTTGTTAGAGCAAAGCCTGTATGGCTGGGGTGATGGCGTGGAAAGTAACGCCATTGAGGTGCATATCCACCATCTGCGCAAAAAATTCTATCCTGAGCTGATCCGCAACATCCGTGGTGTGGGTTATATCATCGAGGCGATCCCTACCCGTCCGACACCAACGGCTCCACGCATCTCATGAACTATCATGCCCGTTCAATCCGTCGCTTTTTACTGACCAGTGTTCTCTTGATTGTCAGTTCGGTGCT
>JBOFCH010000505.1:0-2417 GCA_051645985.1 Plesiomonas sp.
CCTGATTGGCCCGGTAATCACGCAATAAAAAATTCAGGCGTGACAGCTCTTCCGAGACATAGTTTTTACCATCAAAAAACTCCGCCCGAACCTTTTCCCCGGTATTGATGTTATTCAATGTCAGGATCTTTGGTTTTGACGTAGAGAGTGAGGCCAAAGCTTGCCCGGGAAGCAGCGCACAACCAAGTACTACGCCACCTAAAGCAAGCCATTTTCGACGACTGTGATCAATCCCTTGCTCAAGATCTTGCATAATTTAAGTGATTACTATCCGGTTAATTATAAGGAAATGCTATAAACCCAACGCGAAGCACCTTAACCGCACAGGCAAGCTCAGTCAACCTGTACGGCAGTACAAAGATCTGACAGATCCTTCTGTAGCTGACGTGATTAAGACCGAATGTCATTCGAAAGATTCAGATAAGCATCAATTTTCATGAAGTTAATCACAAAATAAGTTTCTTCATACAGGACATATCGAGGTGTATCACAATATGACAGGGCAGACAGGATTTTTTTGATTCTGTTACTCAGGTTCAGCTTTCGGTATCCATGCTCTGACAATACCTCTGCGGTAACGTCTGGATATCATAAAATATCGTACTGTGACACGCTTTCAGATTTATGTTGTGCGATGGTTCGCCATGAGCCAAGTCAGAATCAGACACACACCAAGCACCGCCAGACAAAAAGCAAGGCTACAAAAATGAGCGAGAAAAATGAACGAAAAAAAGAGAAGCCGAGGCTTCTCTTTTTTTCTGTTAAATTCGCGTTCAATAAATGACTTAATTCAGCAACTGACGCAAATTACGCTGCACCACCGCACTTGGACGCGGCACTTTATCGTAATCATAAATATCGGTGCGGTATTGCACTTGTCCATCATCCCCAACCCAAGAAGAGAGATAATAAATCTGCACCGGTATGCGATTACGAATCGTCACATACTGTGTTTTCCCCTTATGCAGGGTATTTTCAATACGGTTTTGGTTCCAACCCACCTCACCCAACAACATATCGGCCAGCTCGGCAGCCTTGTTGACGCGAACACAACCGGAGCTAAGGGCGCGGATATCTTTACCAAACAGCCCCTTTGCAGGCGTATCATGCAGATAAATCGCCTCGGAATTTGGCATATTGAATTTATACCGACCCAGAGAATTGCCATCTCCCGGTGCTTGCTTGAGGCGATACGGGAAGTTTTTCGCAGACATCATGCTCCAATCAATGTCGTACGGTGAAATCTCGTACGCATCCGAAGTCCAGTCACTCAAAATCACATAGCCGTGCTGTGCCAGATAGCTTGGATTTTGCTTCACTTTTGGAATGATATCTTCCCGGATCAACTTAGTTGGTACTGACCATGGCGGATTCAGCACCACATTATTGAGCTGACTGTGCATAAACGGTGTTTTGCGCGCCGGACGGCCAACAATGACTTTGGAATCCAGCACTTTTTTACCATCACGGAAATAATCCAGTCGGTAATCCGGAATATTCACCCAGATCCCATTATTTTTCTCTGCCGGTAGCAGGCGTAAACGCTGCATGTTCAGTGCCAGCAATGTCGCGCGGGCCTGCGGATCTTGATTCAACCAAAAACGGGTACGTGGGCCAATCACGCCATCGGTCGCCAAGCCGTGGCGAGCCTGAAAACGTTCTACCGCACTGACCAACGTCGAATTATACAGATCATCGCCGTCGTCCTGATAATCGGCCGGTAAATCACCGGTCATCCGCAGGATCTGTGCCAATCCGATGACCATCGGGCTGTATTCACCTGGGCGCAGTGTGGTCGATGTAACCAGCTGCGGCCATCCCTTTTCATGCTGCTCTTCCAGCAACGTATGCAGGGCTTTTTGCATCTTCATATATTGCGGATTTGCCGGTGCCAGCGAATTAATGAATGCCGTCAGACGGTTTTGATCTTTGGCTTGCAGCCACGCCAAAACACGCTCTGGGGATGGCGCAGGTAAACGGGCCATCTTATTGCTGCCATACAGCCAGACGCTACCGTTCGCCCCAACATTCTGCACATAGCCCAGATATCCCAACATCGCATCAGACAGCAGTTTATCTCGCGCGATTTCCGATAAGTGAGTATTACTGATCTCTTTGACCCACTGGGTAAAACGCGGATTAATCCCCGCCAGTGCCAGCTCATTCAGTTGCACCAAAAAGGCCCGGGTGGCTTCTTCGTTCTGCCACAAAGGCTGCATGTTACTGGCTGCATACAGTTTACCTACCTGCTGCGGAAAATTAAGATCCACATGTTGCAGTAAACCCGGTTGCACCGATCCGGGAGCGGTTGCTGTATCTGCCGGATTGACGGCTGCCGCAACGCCAAAAGACTGCACAAGTAATGCAGAAACCAATAAACAACCAGCGGCTTGAGTGACTTTCGATGAATGCATCTG
>JBOFCH010000506.1:0-14274 GCA_051645985.1 Plesiomonas sp.
TGGTACCAGCGTGCACTTCTGGCCGACGGCCAGCTACTTTGATTCCGCCAAGTTCTCGGTCAGTCGACTGACCCACCTGCTAAAAGCCAAAGCGGTGCTGTGTCCGGGGCTGGAAATTGTCTTTACCGATAAGGTCAACCACACCGAACAGCGCTGGCTGTATCAAGATGGTCTGAATGACTATCTGATCGATGCGGTGAAAGAGTTTATCACCCTGCCCGAAGCCCCCTTTACCGGTGCGGTGTCTACCGATACCGAAGCGGCCGATTGGGCCGTGCTGTGGCTACCGGAAGGCGGTGAGTTGATTGGCGAAAGTTACGTTAACCTGATCCCGACCGCCCAAGGCGGGACCCACGTTAACGGCCTGCGCCAAGGCCTGCTGGATGCGATGCGTGAATTTTGTGAATTCCGCAACCTCCTGCCGCGTGGCGTGAAGCTGTCATCGGAAGATATCTGGGATCGCTGCGCCTATGTCTTGTCATTAAAGATGCAAGATCCGCAGTTTGCCGGCCAAACCAAAGAGCGTCTGTCGTCCCGTCAGAGCGCGGCTTTTGTCTCTGGGGTGGTGAAAGATGCCTTCAGCCTGTGGCTGAACCAGAATGTACAATATGCTGAGCAGCTGGCCGAATTAGCGATTAACAGCGCCCAGCGCCGGATGCGCGCCGCCAAGAAAGTGGTGCGTAAAAAACTGACCTCCGGCCCAGCCCTGCCCGGTAAATTGGCCGACTGCTCATCGCAGGACTTGAGTAAAACCGAACTCTTCTTGGTGGAAGGGGACTCAGCGGGCGGCTCCACCAAACAAGCGCGCGATCGTGAGTTTCAAGCGGTGATGCCGCTACGCGGTAAGATCCTCAACACTTGGGAAGTCTCCTCCGATGAAGTACTGGCCTCGCAAGAAGTGCATGATATTTCAGTGGCGATCGGTATCGATCCGGACAGCGATGATTTAAGTCAGCTGCGCTACGGCAAAGTCTGTATTCTCGCCGATGCCGACTCCGACGGTCTGCACATCGCCACCTTGTTGTGCGCCCTGTTCGTGCGCCACTTCCGTACGCTGGTCGAGCAAGGGCACGTGTATGTGGCCATGCCACCGCTGTTTCGTATCGATCTGGGTAAAGAAGTGCACTACGCCTTGGATGAAGATGAGAAGAACAGCATTCTTGAGCGCCTGAAAAAGAAAAAAGGTAAACCCAACGTACAGCGCTTCAAAGGTCTGGGTGAGATGAACCCGCTACAGCTGCGCGAAACCACCATGGATCCGAACACCCGCCGACTGGTGCAACTGACCATCGATGATTTGCAGAAAACGCTCGACATCATGGATATGCTGCTGGCGAAAAAACGTTCGGAAGACCGCCGCCACTGGCTGCAAAGCAAGGGCGATCTGGCGGACATTGAAGCCTGATTAACGTACACAGGAACACCCCATGACAGATTTAACCCGAGGCGGCATCGAGCGCGATGAGAACGACGGCACCGAACGCCAGTCGCTACGCGTGTTTACCGAAAATGCCTACCTTAACTACTCCATGTACGTGATCATGGATCGGGCCTTGCCGTTTATCGGCGACGGCCTCAAACCGGTTCAGCGCCGAATTGTGTACGCCATGTCCGAGCTGGGGCT
The DNA here is from genome assembly GCA_051645985.1 of Plesiomonas sp. Taxonomy (GTDB): domain Bacteria; phylum Pseudomonadota; class Gammaproteobacteria; order Enterobacterales; family CAMTGL01; genus Plesiomonas. The sequence goes on from JBOFCH010000506.1 coordinate 1,625, forward strand.
GAATGCGGCGGCCAAATATAAAAAATCGGCCCGTACCGTCGGTGACGTGCTGGGTAAATACCACCCACACGGTGACAGCGCCTGCTATGAAGCCATGGTGCTGATGGCGCAGCCATTCTCCTACCGCTACCCGCTGATCGACGGTCAAGGTAACTGGGGCGCGCCGGATGATCCGAAATCCTTCGCCGCCATGCGTTACACCGAATCACGGCTGTCCAAAATGGCCGACGTGCTGCTCGGCGAGCTGGGCCAAGGGACGGTCGATTTCCAACCGAACTTCGATGGCACCTTGCCGGAGCCGAAATGGCTGCCTGCCCGTCTGCCACACATCCTGCTCAATGGCACCACCGGGATCGCGGTGGGGATGGCCACCGATATTCCACCACACAACGTGCGCGAAATCGTCAATGCCGTCTCCTTATTGATCGACCAGCCGGACGCCACGCTGGATGAGCTGATGGCGCACGTACAAGGCCCGGATTACCCAACCGAAGCCGAGATCATCACGCCACACAGTGACATCAAAAAAATCTACCAAACTGGGCGCGGCTCGATTCGCATGCGGGCACTGTGGAAAAAAGAGGACGGCGAAATCATCATCACCGCCCTGCCACATCAGTGCTCCGGTGCCAAGGTGCTGGAGCAGATAGCGTCCCAGATGCGGGCCAAGAAGCTGCCGATGGTCGATGACCTGCGCGATGAGTCGGATCATGAAAACCCGACCCGTCTGGTGATCGTCCCTAAATCCAGCCGTGTCGACGTCGACATGTTAATGAACCACCTGTTCGCCTCCACCGATCTGGAGAAGAGCTACCGGGTGAACCTCAACATGCTGGGTCTGGATGGCCGTCCGGCGGTCAAAGGGTTAGTCACTATTTTGAACGAATGGCTGACTTTCCGTCGTGATACTATCCGACGCCGTCTGCAACACCGTCTGGAAAAAGTGCTCAAGCGTCTGCATATTTTGGAAGGCTTGTTGATCGCCTTCCTTAATATCGACGAAGTGATCGATATCATCCGCACGGAAGACGAGCCGAAAGCGGTGCTGGTGGCCCGTTTTGGCATCAGTGAAACCCAAGCCGAAGCCATTTTAGAGCTGAAACTGCGCCACTTGGCCAAGCTAGAAGAGGTGCGTATTCGCGCCGAACAAGCCGAGCTGGAAAAAGAGCGTCAGCAACTGGAAGCGCTGCTCGGCTCCGAACGTCGCCTGAACAGCTTGATGAAAAAAGAGCTGCTGGCCGATGCCGATAGCTTTGGTGATGCACGCCGCTCGCCACTGGTTGAGCGTAGCGAAGCCAAGGCGCTGACCGAGCGCGACCTAACACCAGCCGAGCCGGTGACCGTGGTACTGTCCGAAATGGGCTGGGTACGCTGCGCTAAGGGGCATGATGTGGATGCCGCCGGGTTGAACTATAAAGCCGGTGACGCCTTCCGCGGCTTTGCCCGTGGCAAGAGTAACCAACCGGTGGTGTTTATCGACTCCACGGGGCGCAGCTATGCGCTCGATCCAATCACCTTGCCATCGGCGCGTGGTCAGGGTGAGCCGCTGACCGGTAAGCTGACTCCGCCACCGGGTGCTGTTATCGAACAAGTCTTGATGGAAGAGGACAGCCAAAAACTGCTGCTGGCTTCTGATGCCGGTTACGGATTCATCTGTACCTTCGCCGATCTGGTAGCGCGTAACCGCGCCGGTAAGGCGCTGCTCAATCTGCCGGACAACGCCAAGGTGCTGCCACCGCTGAACGTCAACCGTGAGGATGACCTGCTGATGGCCATTACCTCGGAAGGGCGCATGCTGCTGTTCCCGGTCGCGGATCTGCCGCAGCTGTCCAAAGGTAAAGGCAACAAGATTGTGACTATTCCGTCCGCGCGCGCCGCGGCCCGCGAAGAGTTGCTGTTGCATCTGCGCCTGATTTCAGCCCAAGCCAGCGTGACCTTGCATGTGGGTAAACGTAAGCTGACCATCAAGCCAGATGACTTGAGCAAATTCCGCGCCGAGCGCGGCCGTAAAGGTACCTTGCTGCCACGCGGCCTGCAAAAAGTGGATCTGATTGAAGTGCAAGAGCCGGTGACCTTAACCCGTTCAGGTGACAGCGAAGAGTGATCTCGCAGCACTTAGCTGTACTCGCTTAATCCCCGCCACTGGCGGGCGGTACTCGCCTCACCGGAACGAACGTATGCCCCGTCGCACATCCTGTGCGCGGGGCTTTTTTCTCTCACTCACGCTCACTCGCGTGCTCTACTTCCTTCATCCCACGCTGTGTGACTTACCCCACACTTGTATATGTAGATCCTGCAAATTTGTGAGCAAGATTGGATTTACATCACATCGCACTGCAAAAGTGCTCAGCGCGGCCGATAGGCATGCCAGTGCCTCCTCTCGCCTTGCAAGGATCGGATAGATGATGTCGATTACTGCTTTTTTACGCCGCTTTACCCTCAGACAAAAAATTCTGCTGAGCGTCAGCCTGTTCATTTTACTGAGCAACCTGATTGCCGGCACCCTCGGCTATCGCTCCGCCGAAGCCTTGATCCGCCACCAACAACTGGATGAATACCTACCGGCCTTGCTCGAAGGTGAGCGTAATGCCCTGAACGGAGAGTTTGAAACCCTCAAGCAAGCCACTCGCCAGATAGCGGAAAACCCCTTTTTGCTCAACTTTGCCGCTCAAGGTTTTCCGGCCGAGCAAGAGCCGCAACTGATAGCGCTGCTCAATCAGGTTAAACAACAGTTTAATCTGACCACCACCACCTTTGTCGATCGCCAGAGCAACCGATTCTGGAATCAAGATGGCTTCCTGCGCGTACTCAACCCACAGCAAGATGGCTGGTACTTCCCGTACCGCGACAGTGGCCGCACCTGGGATAACAGCATCTATCGCGAGGCCAACGGTAACCTCAAGCTGTTCGTTAACTATCAGCAAACTGATGGCCGCGGCATGTCGGGTCTGGCGCAACCACTGGATGCGGTGATTGCCCGCCTGCGCGCCATCAAAATCAAAGACAGCGGCTTTGTGTTCCTAACCGATGGCAGCGGACATGTCCGCCTGCATCCCGATAACAGCGTGCAAGACATGACGCCGCTCAATCAACTGTATCAGGGCAACAACGCGACATTGCTCAATCCGCAGCGTACCAGTGTGCAGGAATCGAGCCGTAACGGGGTTCCGGTACTGGTGGTCAGCACCTTGATCCCCGCTCTGAACTGGTATCTGGTGGCCGAGGTGCCGCAAGCGGAAGTGTTCGCCTCACTGAACCAACTGCTGTGGCAACTGCTTGGCTGGGGTTTCGGCGGTGGTATTGTGATGCTGCTGATTGCCGCACTAGTTACCCATCGCCTGCTGCGCCCGCTGAGCGAATCGGCGCGTCTGTTTACCGAGCTGGGCGATGGCAGCGGCGATCTGCAACGTCGCCTACCGGCGCAAGGTCAAGACGAGCTAGCCCAACTGGCGCGTGGCTTTAATCGCTTTGCCGACAAAATCCAGCATTCGTTGCAAGCGGTGGCCGATACCGCCAATGCGCTGCGTACCAGCGCCGAAAAAGTGGCCGAAGAGTCCGAACGTTCACGCCTCGATAGCTATGCCCAGCGCGATAAAACCCTGATGGTGGTCACCGCCATCAACCAGATGGGTGCCACGGTGCAGGAGATTGCCGGTAATGCCTCGCTGGCGGCGGATGCCACTCAGGGCGCTGAACAAGCCTCCGAGCAGGGAATGACTATCGTTGGCAATACCGAGCAAACCATTCGGAATTTGGCCGATGACATGCAAAACATGGGCAACGTGATCACATCATTAGCCGGTCAGACCGAAAGTATCGGCACCATTTTGGATACCATTCGCGGCATCTCCGATCAAACCAACTTACTGGCGCTAAATGCGGCGATTGAAGCGGCGCGCGCCGGTGAACAAGGACGCGGCTTTGCCGTGGTGGCCGAAGAAGTGCGTAAACTGGCCAGCCGAACCTCGGACTCTACCGCCGAAATTCAAAGCATGATCGACCGTTTGCAACAAGAGGCGCAGCATGCGGTACAGGCCAGCACTCGTAGCCATGAGCGTAGCCTGCACGGGGTACAATCGGCGCAAGAGGTGCAACATAGCTTAAATGATATCGCGGCCCGGATCGCCCAGCTTAGCGACATGAACACCCAAGTGGCAGCGGCGACCGAAGAGCAATCTACCGTGGTGCAAGATATTAACCAAAATCTGGACAGTATTAACCAGCTCACCGAGCAAAATGCCGGCACGGCCGAGCTGCTCTCCGAGCAAGCTGCTGGGCTGCGTAGCCTGTCGCAGCAGTTGGAGCAGCTGGTCACGGCATTTCGCGTATAACCCCGGCTGTTCAAAAAATAGCGCCAAAAACAGCGCCAAAAAGTGTTCTAAATAGCCAGTTAATACGCAACAAAAAAGCCGGTACTGATGATTCAGTACCGGCTTTTTAATGTGATCCGCAGCGGCAGTTAACTGCCCCAAATAACTCAAACTTGCGATAGGAATATCAGGGATATTCCTTATTTTCAGAAAATGTACAGCATGCGTGCAGGCGTCTTAACTGTCGGAGCGGTGGCTATGCTGCCCCCTGACTCCGCTTCCATCTTCTCTCATCATCACACATCTTAAGCCTGTCTCAATCGGCTTAGATGCATCTGCGGATCGCCGCGGTTAAACAGACGCTAACCGCGGCGCAGTATCGGCCTTCTGCCTATACTTAGTTTAAGCTTACTTTTTCTTGGCTTTCGGGTTTGGCAGGTCAGTGATCGAACCTTCAAACACTTCGGCGGCCAGGCCGACGGACTCGTGCAGCGTTGGGTGCGCATGGATGGTCAGCGCGATATCTTCGGCATCACAACCCATCTCGATCGCCAGACCGATTTCACCCAGCAGCTCACCCCCATTAGTACCGACAATCGCCCCACCCAGAATACGGTGAGTCTCTTTGTCGAAAATCAGCTTCGTCATGCCGTCAGCGCAGTCAGAGGCGATCGCACGGCCGGACGCTGCCCATGGGAAGGTCGCGGTTTCGTACTTCAGACCTTCGGCCTGACACTCTTTCTCGGTCTTACCGACCCACGCTACTTCCGGATCGGTATAGGCGATGGACGGGATCACTTTCGGATCGAAGTAGTGTTTCTTACCGGCAATCACTTCCGCCGCCACGTGACCTTCGTGTACCCCTTTGTGTGCCAGCATTGGCTGACCCACGATGTCACCGATCGCATAAATGTGCGGAACGTTGGTGCGCATCTGCTTGTCGGTACGGATAAAACCACGCTCATCCACTTCGACGCCAGCCAGACCGGCATCCAGCTGCTTACCGTTTGGCACACGGCCGATCGCTACCAGCACGGCGTCATAACGCTGCGCTTCGGCTGGCGCTTTCTTGCCTTCCATGCTGACATAAATACCGTCTTCACGGGCTTCAACCGCGGTCACCTTGGTTTCCAGCATCAAGTTAAACTTCTTGCTGATCTTCTTGGTGAACACTTTCACGATGTCTTTATCGGCTGCTGGGATCACCTGATCGAACATCTCGACCACGTCAATCTCTGAACCCAGCGAGTGGTATACGGTACCCATTTCCAGACCGATAATACCGCCACCCATCACCAGCAGGCGCTTAGGCACTTCTTTCAGCTCCAGCGCATCGGTTGAATCCCAAATGCGTGGATCTTCGTGCGGAATAAATGGCAACTGAATTGGGCGAGAACCGGCGGCAATGATGGCATTGTCGAAGTTCACGGTGGTCACGCCATCGGCACCTTCTACGGCGATGCTGTTCGGGCCGGTGAATTTACCCAGACCGTTCACCACCTGCACTTTACGCATCTTGGCCATACCGGCCAGACCGCCAGTCAGTTGGCTGATCACTTTTTCTTTCCACAGACGGATCTTGTTGATGTCAGTGCTTGGCTCACCAAACACGATCCCGTGCTCGGCCAGTGATTTGGCTTCTTCAATCACCTTAGCAACGTGCAGCAGCGCCTTGGACGGGATACAACCCACGTTCAGACAGACACCACCCAGTGTGGAATAGCGCTCGACGATCACTGTGTCCAGACCCAGATCTGCGCAGCGGAATGCTGCGGAATAACCTGCCGGGCCGGCACCCAGAACCACTACCTGGGCTTTGATTTCTTTGCTCATCATGACCTCGTTATAATCTTTTTCTTCCTGAACCGGGTACAGCGCGCACAACCGGAGGTTCACCGCGCCACAATTTTACAACCTTGTTAAAATCTCGCAAACAATGTTGCACCCGTTGTGCCTTATTCGTCGGTGCGGTCACAGCTTAGCCCGTAACCGCACCGGATCTGTCTTACATCACCAGACGGCGGATATCAGACAGCGCGTTGTTCAGGAATGTGATGAAGCGGGCACCGTCAGCACCATCGATCACACGGTGATCGTAGGACAGTGACAGAGGCAGCATCAGACGTGGCGCGAACTCTTTGCCGTTCCACTTCGGCTTCATCTCAGACTTGGATACACCCAGAATGGCCACTTCCGGCGCATTCACAATCGGGGTAAAGGCGGTACCGCCAATGCCACCCAGGCTGGAGATAGTGAAGCAGCCACCTTGCATGTCAGATGCCGTCAGCTTACCTGCGCGCGCCTTCTTGGAGATCTCCATCAGGTCACGGGACAGCTCGGTGATGCTCTTCTTGTTCACATCACGGACCACAGGTACGACCAAACCGTTTGGCGTATCCACCGCCACACCGATGTTGATGTATTTCTTCAGTGTCAGCTTCTGACCATCTTCCGAAATTGAGCTGTTAAAGCGTGGCATGACTTCCAGTGCTTTGCCTACGGCTTTCAGAATGAACACCAGTGGGGTGATCTTCAGATCGGCCTTAGCGCGCTCCAGCTCAGCATTTTGCTGCTTACGGAACGCTTCCAGCTCGGTGATATCGGCATCGTCCCACTGGGTTACGTGCGGGATCATCACCCAGTTACGGTGCAGGTTAGCGCCGGAGATCTTCTGGATCCGACCCAGCTCCACTTCTTCCACTTCACCGAACTTGCTAAAGTCCACTTTCGGCCAAGGCAGCAGACCCAGACCGGCACCACCGTTCATGGCGGCAGAAGAGGCAGCCTGACCCGATTCCAGACGCTTAAGCGCATCTTTCACGTAGTCCTGCACGTCTTCTTTCAGGATCCGACCCTTACGGCCAGTCCCTTTCACTTTGCCCAGATTAACACCGAACTCACGGGCCAGACGGCGAACCACTGGCGTGGCATGTGCATAGGCATCGTTTTCCGCAAACTCAGCAGCGGCAGCAGGCTTAGCGGCGGCAGCGGGCGCTTCGGCTTTAACCGCGGCTGGCGCAGGCTCAGCGGCGGGTGCGCTGGCTACTGGTGCAGTAGGCGCGGCACCGGCCACTTCAAACACCATGATCAAAGAGCCAGTAGACACTTTGCTGCCAACCTGTACTTTGATCTCTTTAACCACACCGGCAAACGGCGCAGGTACTTCCATCGAAGCCTTGTCGCCTTCTACGGTGATCAGGGACTGCTCGGCTTCAACTTTGTCGCCTACCGCCACCATGATCTCGGTGACTTCCACTTCGTCACCACCGATATCCGGTACGTTAACGTCTTTCGCCGCACTGGCAGCCGGAGCTGCAACTGGTGCAGCAGTCGCCACTGGAGCCGCGGCTTGTGCTGGAGCAGCACCTGCCACTTCAAACACCATGATCAGAGAGCCGGTAGACACTTTGCTACCCGCTTGTACTTTGATCTCTTTAACCATACCGGCAAACGGTGCTGGCACTTCCATGGATGCTTTGTCGCCTTCCACGGTCAGCAGAGATTGCTCTTCGCTGACGCTGTCACCCACGGCGACCATGATTTCGGTTACTTCCACTTCATCGCCACCGATATCCGGTACGCACACTTCTTTCAGTGCCGCGGCTACTGGCGCAGCAGCTGGCGCTGGCGCGGCCTCAGCAGCGACTGGGGCGGCCGCCGCCCCTTCTTGTTCGAATACCATAATCAGTGAACCGGTAGACACTTTGCTGCCTACCTGTACTTTGATTTCTTTCACGATGCCGCCGGCAGAGGCTGGCACTTCCATGGAGGCCTTGTCGCCCTCCACAGTAATCAGGGATTGCTCGGCTTCCACTTTGTCGCCGACGCTGACCAGAATTTCGGTAACTTCAACTTCATCCGCACCGATATCTGGAACAAAAATCTCAATACTCATGACTCGTGCCTCTTATGCGTACAGCGGGTTAACTTTATCGGCATCGATACCGAACTTAGCGATAGCGTCGGCTACCACTGACTTGGCGATTTCGCCACGGTTAGCCAGCTCGGTCAGCGCGGCAACCACCACGTAGTGGGCATCCACTTCGAAGTGACGACGCAGGTTTTCACGGCTGTCAGAGCGGCCAAAGCCGTCAGTACCCAGTACGCGGTAGCTGCTGGCCGGCACGAACGCACGGATCTGCTCAGCAAACAGCTTCATGTAGTCGGTTGCAGCAATCGCTGGTGCATCATTCATGACCGCAGTCACAAACGGTACGCGTGGCTGCGCTTCTGGATGCAGCATGTTCCAACGGTCGCAATCCTGACCTTCACGCGCCACTTCGGTGAATGAGGTCACGCTGTACACATCAGAACCTACGCCGTAGTCGGCAGACAAGATCTGCGCCGCTTCACGCACGTGACGCAAAATCGCGCCAGAACCCATCAGCTGAACTTTCGCCTTATCACCGGCTACGGTTTCCAGCTTGTAGATCCCCTTACGGATCCCTTCTTCAGCGCCTTCCGGCATCGCTGGCTGATGGTAGTTTTCGTTCATGGTAGTCAGGTAGTAGAACACGTTCTCCTGCTCACCATACATGCGGCGCACGCCGTCTTGCATGATCACCGCCAGCTCGTACGCGTAAGCGGGATCATAGGCCACACAGTTCGGGATAGTCAGTGCTTGAATATGGCTATGACCATCTTCGTGCTGTAAACCTTCACCGTTCAATGTGGTACGGCCAGAGGTACCGCCGACCAAGAAACCACGCGCTTGTTGGTCACCCGCCGCCCAGCACAGATCGCCGATGCGTTGGAAACCGAACATGGAGTAGTAGATATAGAACGGGATCATCGGCACATCGTTAGTGCTGTATGAGGTTGCCGCCGCCAGCCAAGAAGAGCCTGCACCCAGTTCGTTAATGCCTTCTTGCAGAACCTGACCCGCTTTGTCTTCTTTGTAGTAAGACACCACTTCGCGATCCTGCGGGGTGTAATTCTGACCCTGCGGGTTGTAGATCCCCACCTGACGGAACAGACCTTCCATACCGAAAGTCCGCGCTTCATCGGCAATGATAGGCACGATATGCTGACCAATACCTTTGTCTTTCAGCAGCACGTTCAGTGCGCGAACAAAGGCCATGGTGGTTGAAATTTCACGTGCCTGCTCACCCAGCAGCGGCTTGAACTCTTCCAGTGCCGGAACGGTCAATTGCTGGCTGAACTTAGTCAAACGGGTTGGTACATACCCTTTCAGCGCCTGACGGCGTGCATGCAGGTAGTTGTACTCTTCCGAGCCTTCTGGGAACTTGATGTATGGCAGCTTCTCGGTTTCTTCATCACTCAGGTTGATGTTGAAACGGTCACGGAACTGCTTCACGCTGTCCATATCCAGTTTCTTCACGGAGTGCGCAATATTCTTGCCTTCCGCCGCATCACCCATGCCGTAACCTTTGATGGTTTTGGCCAGGATCACAACCGGTTTGCCTTTGGTCTGCTTGGCTTTTTGGAATGCCGCAAACACTTTCTCTGGATCGTGACCACCACGGTTCAGCGCCCAGATTTCGTCATCGGTCATGTCTTTAACCAGTGCCGCAGTTTCCGGGTACTTGTTAAAGAAGTGCTCACGCACATAGGCACCGTCTTTGGACTTCAGGGTCTGATAGTCGCCATCCACGGTTTCGTTCATCAGTTGCAGCAGTTTACCGGAGGTATCTTTCTGCAACAGGGCATCCCACTTGGCACCCCAGATAACTTTGATCACTTCCCAGCCAGCGCCGCGGAACAGACCTTCCAGCTCCTGCACAATCTTGCCGTTACCCACTACCGGGCCATCCAGACGTTGCAGGTTACAGTTGATGACATAGCACAGGTTGTCCAGCTTCTCACGGGCCGCGAAAGTCAGCGCACCTTTAGATTCTGGCTCATCCATCTCGCCATCGCCCAAGAAGGCGTATACGGTTTGCTCACTGGTGTTTTTCAGACCACGATCGTGCAGATACTTCAGGAAACGCGCCTGATAAATCGCATTGATCGGGCCAAGACCCATAGATACCGTTGGGAACTGCCAGAACTCAGGCATCAGTTTCGGGTGTGGATAGGAAGAAACACCTTTGCCATCCACTTCCTGACGGAAGTTGTTCAGCTGCTCTTCACTCAAGCGGCCTTCAATGAACGCACGGGCGTAGATCCCCGGAGAGATGTGACCCTGGAAGAACACCAGATCGCCGCCATCTTGCTCGTTACGCGCGCGGAAGAAATGGTTGAATGCCACATCATAGATGGTGGCGGAAGACTGGAAGGATGCCATGTGGCCGCCCAGATCCAAGTCTTTTTTGGAGGCACGCAGTACAGTCATGATGGCGTTCCAGCGGATCGCGGAACGGATACGACGCTCCAGCTCATGATTGCCCGGATAGGCCGGTTGTTCAGACGCCGGAATGGTATTGATGTAATCAGTGTGGATCCCGCTTGGCAGTGACACACCGCTTACACGTGCTTTATCCATGATCTGATCGATCAGGTACTGGGCACGTTCAACACCTTCTTCGCGAATTACCGATTCGAGAGCCTGCAACCAGTCGCTGGTTTCGATCGGATCCACGTCATTTTTCATCATGTCTGACATGGTGTTCTTCCTTATCTGCTTGTTCGGTCAGTTTTGTTCAATCTGGAAGCTTTTCCGCGCTCCCCTTTGGATGAGCGTACGGAAAAACGCCGTCTTCTCGGTCTGCTTTCGCCGGCATATGTTCACCGGTCAATCCTTGCGTTGCTGGAGCCGCCGCAACGACCGTTCTTGACGGCTATGTTCACGGCTAAGCTCCAGCAAAGTTTCCTCAATAAAGGCCAGATGGCGATGCGATGCTTCGCGTGCCGCCTCGGGCTGACGAGCCAAAATTGCATCCACAATGTCGGCCCGGTGGCTGCTGACCTGCGCCAGCTTTTCCCGCCGGGCATACAACAACTCAAAATTCTGTTTTACATTTTGCTCTAGTAGCGGTGCCAGACAACGCACCAGATGCAGTAGCACCACGTTATGTGACGCCTCACTCACCACCACCAGATACTGCATTACCGCATCGGCTTCGGCCGCCGGATCATCTTTGGCCTGCGCCTCGACGATGTTCTGTTGGCTCTCGCGCAACCGGGCGAAATCGGCATCGGTACCGCGCAGCGCCGCATAGTAGGCTGAAATGCCTTCCAACGCATGCCGCGTTTCCAGCAAATCGAACTGTGATTCCGGGTGGGAAGATAACAACTCACTGAGCGGATCACTGAAACTGTGCCAGAGTTGTTGTTGCACGAAAGTGCCACCGCCCTGACGGCGCAGGAGTAATCCCTTCGCTTCAAGACGCTGAATAGCCTCACGTAATGACGGGCGCGAAACATCAAACTGTACAGCCAGCTCTCGCTCCGGCGGCAACTTCTGCCCCGGACGCAGCGTCCCTTCTAGAATCAGGCGTTCCAGCTGCTGTTCAATCACATCAGACAGCTTTGGCTGACGAATTTTGCTGTAGGCCATGCAAACATCCATTTGAATTGAACTGCCTGCTACGTTGAGATCAATTTCGCTGACTGTCAATTGGTATTACCAATTTTACGGTGCGATAAAAATTACCAGAAACCCCAAAATGTGTCCAGACGAAAATTGATCTGAATCATATTACGACGCCAATGGTAACAAAAACGCTTCAGCTAACATAACATTTGTCATACTTAAATTGGTCAGACCATTTAACTTTTACAGTTTTAAACATCAAACAAAAGCTGTAACGAGTCAGCTTCATGCTTAAACCCGAAGATGACTGACATTTGGTGCACAGTGAATTTAGCGATAGGGGGATTTAACGGCAGACAATCAATTTAACGAGAATGCATTTTGCAATAATCGCGTTAGCCATGAGTAGGATGGCGCAACGGCTACTGCTCTCCTCACGGCGGTGGATCTCTCACGACAGCAGTTTCCTCAGGGCAATACCGCCGAGGCCGAGGCCAACGCCACCACACGGCGTCGGTATTCACCGGGGGTATACCCGAAATGACGCACAAAGGCTTTATGCAAAGACGACTCATTGGCATACCCCACCAGCTCGGCAATCTCGGCTAGACTTGGCCCTTCCCCTGCCAGTAAACGCGCGGCCGTTTGCATCCGGATCTGGGTTAATAACATCAGCGGGGTACAGCCGGTTACCGCACGAAACAGGTGCGCAAAACTGGCGCGTGACATACAAGCCTGCCGAGCCAAAAGCTCGACTGTCCAAGGCGTAGCGGGCATCTCCAGCATACTGGAGATCACACTGCCCAGCCGTGGATGCAGCAATCCGGCAAACAGCTCACTACCGGCCGGCGCTTGTAACAACCACTGGCGGATAGCCAACGTTAGCAACGTGGCACTTTGCTGAC
>JBOFCH010000507.1:0-2371 GCA_051645985.1 Plesiomonas sp.
TGCGTGGTATTGATAGAGACGTCTTGCACTGTGGCTTGCATCTCGTTCATCGCGGTGGCTAGCTGAGTGATTTCGTTTTGCTGGATTTGCATACCATCGGCAGAATGCTGTGCAATGGCATTAACCTGTTCAACGGCGCTACTCACCTGTGCGGTGGAAGTCATGATATCGCTAACCAGCGCATGCAGCCCTTCTTTCATCTTTTGAATCGAAAGACCTAGCTCGCCCAGCTCATCTCGGGAGAGTTTACCGGACTCAATATACTCACACAGCTGTGAGCGGGCGAGGTTACCGTCGGCGATTTGCCGTGCCTGATCCAAAATCATGAACAGCGGTTTAGTGATGCTTTTGGTCAGTAGGCTGGCGAGAATTATCACAAAAATCACTGACACGATGAGGCAGGTGATGATACCTATCTGGGCGGCAGAAAATGCAGAGTTGGATTCACGCTCCGCTCGCGACGCATTATTCAGGCTAAGATTAGTCAGCGCCTGTGTTTTCTGATTCAGCTGGTCATAAATCGCTGAGCCAGCATTGAGACTTTGCATTGCTAAGTCAAGATTACCGCTTTTAATATAATCTTGAACCTGTTCATTTTCACTACAGTACTGATCCCAGAGGGTTCTGATTTTGGCAATAATTGCGTGTTCTTGCTCCGATTTAAATCTGGATTCGTATTTTGACAGCAGCGCAGCCATATTCTGTTGGGTGTTCAACAGCATCTGTGCATACTTTTCACGTTGATCTACGCTGTCGCGTTTGGCAAACAGAGCCAGAATATAGCGCCGGTTGTCTGTGGCCTGTTTATTGATCTCATTGGCATGAACAATGACAGGGATAGCGGTATTGGACAACAGATCGATATTGCCATGAAGCTGTTTGATTTTGGAAAGTGAGTATAAGCCCGTGAGGCTCATCAGAAGGCATAATACTGAAAAGGATAACAGCAGTTTTTTCTTAATCGATAAATCAATCATTCCTGAAACCGTATAGATGTAAATGTTACGTTGTAATATTTGTGAAATAATTAATTCATTCAGGGTTCTATTGGTGTTGCTTTTTTATACGGCCTTATACTTGGCCGTTTGTTTGTATGAGTATAGGAGCAAGACTTTCGGTCAGGGAGGGAAATTATCAATCAGATAAACCCAGTTAGTGACATAAGGTAAATTTCAATGTGAATTTATGGGGAAATATTTCCATTTGTTTCACGTGAGGACAATTAAGTCAGTAAATCAAATCGTATATATTGGTTAAGTTTATTACGCCCGTAGTGTCTGATCTTGGGCACACCGCGGAGATTGCTGAATAAGTGGCAAGAAAATAATCAACTTGCGGTTGATTCGACATGACAGGTTGCTTTTTATCAGGAAAGTTTCGCAAAATCGCCTTCATTACCGGTATGCTCAGTGCTTTCCAGCAGAGGATGCTGGTTATATTCTTATCCATAGTCATGCAATCGATCAGGTCACAGAGGCAACAAGCACCATGGCAAACAAAGCCGCAGCAGTACATATTTTGGTTAAAACCGAAAAAGAGTGTCTGGCTCTCAAGAAAAAACTCGATGATGGTGCCGATTTTGGCAAGTTGGCTCGTCAACATTCAACCTGTCCATCAGGTAAGCGTGGTGGCGATCTGGGCGAGTTTTCGCGCGGACAGATGGTGAAAGCATTCGATAAAGCGGTATTTGCAGCGCCGCTATTGCAAGTAGTGGGGCCGGTGAAAACCCAATTTGGTTATCATCTGATCAAAGTGCTGTATAAGAGCTGATTTTTCTCTGGTATCGTGAGCGACTTTTAGCTCACCAATTCACCAATTCACAAACCCACCAGCTCAAGGTTTGACTCTACACCGCAAATTAAAAAGCCGGCAACTCATCGAGTGCCGGCTTTGTGACAACGTCACTTTATGACGTTACCTTATCATATTACGTTATCGTCACCTTATGGGTGCCGTTTTTGCCTTGCTCTGTATCGCTGTTATTTTGTAGCAGCAGGAGCAGCCGTATGTGCAGCCGTTGGCGCTACCATTGGAGCGCCGATGACGCTTTCAGAATCAATGATGATGCCATCTTCAGCGGCTTTCAGTGCCAGATTAGCTTCGTAGTATTTACTGTGTTTCATCAACTCCAACGCTTTAGCTACGTTTTGCTGAGTTTGTTTCAGTGGCATCAGCGCTTGGTTTTCCACAATACCGATCCCGGCTAAACGCAGAGTTTCCAACGCACCGTGGCGATCGCCAGCTTTGATTTTTTCGTTCGCTTGGCTGATGGCTTTTTGTTTGGCTGGAGTCGGAATGAAATCTTCAGCTACCGACATGCTGGCGTTAATAATCACGTAGTTATCGCCAGCCAATGGGGCAGTTTTGTTGG
>JBOFCH010000508.1:0-2496 GCA_051645985.1 Plesiomonas sp.
CAGCAACGCCAAAATCTCCTCCGCGGCAAAGCGGCTGTACGGCAACTGCAACAGTTGCAAAAAGGCCTGTAAAATCGGATGAGCCTGACTGGCGCTGCGGTCAGAGATAGAAAACGGGATCAATGGCGGCTGATGCGCGCTACCGGTTTTAACGCCGGTCGAGAATACCGCTTGAATATACGGGCTATAGCGGTTGATATCGGCCACCATCACCAGAATATCGCGCGGCGTGAGCGTTGGATCAGCTTGCAGCACATGCAGCAGATGATCATGCAGCACCTCCACTTCACGCATGGGGCTATGGCAGGCATTGATCCGAATCGAGTGGTCACTATCGGCTACCGGCTGGCGCGGGTGATCCGCATCCGGCATTAACACGCTCGCATCTTCCAGATTCAAAATGTCGCGCTGTAACTGATGCAACAGAGAATCACTCGCCGGTTCAACGAACGCTTCAATATCGTTCGGCTCCAACTGCGCCAACAGGTAAAAGTTATCCCGCCCCAGCTTGCCCATCGAGGCTAAAAGCGGATTACCGATATTCGGCGGTGGCAAAAATGGCCGCGTGGCCTTCCCATCGCGCGAGCGCCACTGGCGCGCCACCCATTTCGGATCTTGAATATCTCCCCAGTAATGGCGGCTAGGGTTGGTAAACATCAGATGCACATCACAGTGCAAACTGAGCGCCTTCAACGCACTCAGATACACCGGTGGCAGTGCAGAAATGCCAAAGATAAACAGCCGCTTGGGGATCCCCTGCGGGCGTGATGTCGCGTGCTCTAACCCTTGAATAAACTTCTGATACAGGTTAGCCCGGTGCCAGTGCGGTTGCTCCAACTCGGCGGTAAGACGCACCAGCTCACGCCACAACACGGGTTGCCACAGGTGTTCATCGGCCAATTCAGCCACCGTCTCTCCGCGCTCCCAGCAGGCAATCCACTCCGGACGGTAGACCAGATACTGGTCAAATAAATCCGCCACCCGCGCCGCTAACTGATACAGTTTGCGCTGGTTTTCATCGTCCTGTAAATAATGGCGCAACGGCTCAAACAGCGGATGATCCAGTTGCTGTGGCAATAAGGTCATCAGCTTCCACGTCATCGCCTCCTTACCAAATGCACTTTGCTTGGGGATATCCGGCAACACACAGGTAAACATATTCCAGATAAAGGTCGCCGGCAGCGGAAACTCCATATTGGCCGCAATACCGAACTCCTGTGCCACCTGCAAACGCAACCACTGTGCCATGCCCGGGCTTTGTACCAGTACCACATCCGGCTCAAACGGGTCGTCCAACGGATCAAGGCGCATCAGTTGACACAACAGGGATTTAAGCAGATCCAGCTGATTGGAGTGGTAGACAGTAAACACAGATAAACCTCAGGCATCCTTGATGACACATATTGTCAGCTAACCGCTGAGCGGCTGCCAATACCGATTGTTTATTATGATGACAGATCCTGGCGACTAAAAGGCAAAAACACCAATAAAACATCAAGAAATAGGGAAAAAGTAGGGAAAAAAGGCAAGGAAAAGACAGCCGTAAATCAGGCCAATAGCAATGAAAACCACAGGCTTAACCTTATCGCGGTTGTATCTTAGCGGTATCTTCGTGGTATACCCGCACGCCCGCAGTCCACACTGACAACGGGCGTAAACCAAGAGCCTCAGCGCTCTTTGATATAAGGCTTACCCACCGCTTTCGGCGCCACTGAGCGCCCGATAAATCCAGCCATCAGGATCACGGTCAGCACATAAGGCAACGCAGAGAAGACCTGAGTTGGCAGTACACCAAGACCGGGCACCGAAACGCCCTGCATTCGCGTTTCCAAAGCCGTCAGAAAACCAAACAGCAGACAGGCCCCCAGCGTTGGCCACGGCCGCCACTTACCAAAAATGACCGCCGCCAGAGCAATATACCCCTGACCCGCCGTCATCTCGCGACCAAACGCAGCATTTTGTGCCACCGACAAATAGGCACCGGCAAAACCGCACATCACCCCAGCCAAAATAACCCCACGGTAACGCAGACGAGCCACGGAGATCCCCGCAGTATCTACCGCATTCGGCTCTTCACCGGCCGCCCGCAGACGCAGGCCAAAACGTGTTTGAAACAGTACCCAGCCCGTCACCACTACCGCCACAAACGCCAAATACACCAGCAAACTATGACCGGAGATCAACTCTTCATACAGCGGCCCAATCACCGGCACATGGGACTTCATCCATTCACTGCCCGGCAAGGTTTGCACCAAAAAACGCTGACTGCTTTCCAAGGTTGGCGTCTGGCCGCCACGCCCAAACCAAGCATGACCGAGTGTGATGGTCATCCCTGAGGCAAAGAAGTTAACGGCCAGCCCGGAAATCACCTGATCGCCACGCTGATTGATACAAGCGTAACCATGTACCAGCGACAGCAATACCGATGCCCCGATAGCAGACAGTAGCCCCAGCCAGACCGAGCCACTCACCGCCGCCACGGCCGCTGCCATAAAG